>DOZG01000057.1:0-6154 GCA_003518125.1 Patescibacteria group bacterium | reverse complement strand
ATAGCTCCAAATAGAATATTCTTAGACTACATTTCAGATGTCCTACCTAATTTAGGTGTAAGTGGTGTTAATACACTAACCTATCTTTTCTGGGCAAAAAAGGTTTTAAATTGGGATTACAGATTTACAGTATCTACTCAAAAAGAGAATCTAGAGTATAAAGAATATAAAGGATCTCTTGTATTCCTCAGATTTCTTGATCAGTATTTTAATAACTTCGAGAAAACTCTCTTAGAAAATATCCCCTACTCCAGAGCAGATATAATACTAAATAGATATTACGAACTAAAAAAGAGTTTCCCTCAAATTTCAATGGAAGAACGTCTTAAACTTGCAATAGACTACACCTTTGCCCAGAAACAGTTTAAAAGTAAGCAAACTGGCACATACGATGACAGCTTCAAGATACAAAATGAGAGAAAGAAAAAGATTCTTTCATATATAAACAGAAATCTTAACCCATATAGAATATACCAAGAGATATTTAAGAAAAAGCTTGTTGATAAAACCATGTGTAAATACTCCCTCAAAGGACTTAAATATCACAATGCTCATAGATACTTTAGAATGGAAGATTTAGCTCCAATTGTTTACCTTCAATTCAAAATCAAAGGAACTAAAGATTTTGAACAAGAGTATATTGTAGTAGATGAAAGTCAAGATTTATCTCATATAGAGATAGCTACATTAGCTAGTACTGCAAAGAATGGAAATATTACATTGGCAGGAGACCTAGCTCAATCCATTATCCCACCCTTCTATATAAAAGATTGGGATACAGTTAAAAACCTCATCAAAGATATTGGATATAAAAACATCAGCTACCATCAACTTAATAGATGTTACCGTACCACAATTGAAATTACAGATTTTGCAAATAAGATTTTCAGAGATAGATTCACAAAAAGTTACAAACTCCCCGAAGCTGTACTAAGACATGGAGAGCCAATCAAACATATTGTATTAAGTAAAGAGGTAAAATATATTACAGGTAAAGAGCTTAAAGATTTCGTTACCATTTTCAAACAGGAATTTAATAAAGGTGCAACCACTTGTGCGTTAATATGTAAAGATAAACAACATGCAAAAGAAGTATATGACAAAATTAAACCGTTTGAAGATATATTAGAGAGAGAGGTAACAGATTTTTCTGAAAACGATTACCGTAGTGGATTACTAGTACTTCCAGTATCCCAAGCTAAAGGTTTAGAGTTTGATAGTGTAATACTTTTAGATTTAAATGAAGAAAGATATCCAGATACAGAATTTAATACAAGACTACTCTACGTCGCTATAACACGAACCTTACATAGATTAATAATTATAACAAACAGGAATAAGAAAAACTCTTCATTGTTAGATGTATGATATTTCTGATACACTGTAACCAGTATGAAATTAACAAAAGAAAAATTCCTTGATCTTTTTTCCCTAATGGGATCAACCACCTTAAGCTCTCCCATTGTAACAACAATCTGTACTGTATTGCTAATATCAAGAACAGAATATCTAGGTTTAATTCTTTCCTCAATCTTTTTTTACATCCTCATGCCAATTCTCACTTACTTACATCTTAAAAAGATAGGTCTGATTACAGATAAAAAATATGATTTCAATATTAGAAAACGAGAGGAAAGAACTCCATACAATATCATTGTACTACTTGGTTTTACCACAAACTACATATTAATCCATATGTATAACATACCCATTGTTAAAGAGATAGCTCTACTCATATTAATCTCTTTTCTTGTTTTCGCCATTGTCTCTCTTTTCTGGAAGATAAGTGGTCATATGACACAAACGGTTCTCCTTATCACAACCCTAGCCTACTTCTTCCCCAATCTATACATACCTATCCTACTAATTGGCTACATACTTCTCATACCATGGGTAGGTTGGTCTAGAGTACATGACAAACATCATACATGGCCTCAGGTTATCGCAGGAACATTAGTAACCTCACTTCTAGCTTTCTTTGTTTTCACAATTCTTTAGAGATTTGATAAAATAGATATATGGAAAATTCAGGTATTGTACAAATTAGAAAGAGATTACTTAGTAAGGAAGTAAGTGCAACAGAGGTTGTATGGTACTACCTTAATCAAATTGAAGAGAAGGAAAATGATATTAATGCCTTTATAACCATATGTAAAGATGAAGCTCTAGAACAAGCTAAACAGTTTGATGAGAATTTCGAAGTGGAAAGTAAAAAGAAAATGGGGGGTATACCAATTGCAGTTAAGGATGTATTTAGTACAAAGAATATACTAACTACATGTGCATCACATATCCTAGATGGTTACAAACCTGTATATGATTCTACTGTAACTGAAAGATTAAAGAAGGAAGGGATGATAATATTGGGGAAATCTAATCTTGATCAATTTTGTCATGGTTCTTCTACAATAACCTCTTACTACGGTCCTACTAGAAATCCACATGATTTAAGTAAACTACCTGGTGGTAGTAGTGGTGGTAGTAGTGCAGCAGTTTCTGCTGATATGTGTGCAGGTGCACTGGGTACAGAGACAGCAGGTTCAATTAGATTACCAGCAAGTTGGTGTGGTGTAGTTGGTTTTAAACCAACATATGGGAGAGTTTCAAGGTATGGTGTACTTGCAATGGGTTCCTCATTGGATAGCCCAGGTCCTCTTACCAAGAGTGTAGAGGATGCTGCATATATGTTGGAGATAATGGCAGGGTATGATACTCATGATTTTACTACATACAAAGAAGAGGTACCTAATTACTACAAGAATTTGGATAGAGGGAAGATAAAGGGTATGAGATTAGCCATACCAAAAGAATATCTAGAGGTAGATCTCACAGATGGTGTAAGAGAGAACTTTAACAAATCAATTGAGATTTTAAAGTCTCTTGGTGCACAGATAGAGGAGATTAGTATTATGGACCCTAAGTTCTCTATGGCAGTTTATACAATTACATGTAGGAGTGAGGTGTCTTCTAATCTGGCTAGGTATGATGGTACTAGGTATGGTTTAGAGGGTAAAGATAAAGATACAGTAAAAAATTACTTCGAGTCTACTAGAGGAGAGGGTTTTGGTGAGGAGCCTAAGCGTAGAGTTATGACTGGTACTTTTTCTCTTTCAGCAGGTTATGCTGATGAGTATTTTAAGAAATCAGAACAGGTTAGAGAATTAATTAGGGAGGATTTTGATAATATATTTAGAAAATATGATGTGATTGTCGCACCTAGTACGCCCTCTACAGCTTTAAGTGATAGGGATGCAGAGAATCCTCTGTTTGGAGAGATTGCTGATATTTTAGCAGAGGGTAGTTCTTTGGCTGGTCTTCCTGGACTTAGTATGCCTAATGGTTTTGAGAATAATATGCCTACAGGTATTCAGTTTATTAGTAATCATTTAGAAGAACAGAAGATATTGGATGTGGGGTATGGGCTAGAAAGAGGGCTTATCTAATTTTCTCTATCTGGTTGCATATTTGATTTTAATTAGATATTTTTAGATGTCTTGCATAATACTATTTATAATCTTGCATTCTTCTTCCATTTTTAAAATGGCAAAAGTATCATAAGTTTTATCTAAGAGTTTTGTTTTTAAAAGAAATTCTGGTACTTCATTGGATACAGATTCTTTGCATCCAATAACTTCTAACAAAGTTTTAAATTGCAATTTGATATTTTCTCTAAATGAAATCTCCCTTAATAACTGTTCATATAGCATTACAAAATTATTGGGATTTTTTTCTATCAATTCTTTATTTAAGAATTGAGGGATAAGTTCTACACTTTCTTCTCCATATATTTCAAAATAACCTTGAGGATTTTTTTGAAATTCTATCCTATGTTCTTCTATATCCGGATTAAAATCTTCTGTTTTAGCAGTTTCAAACAAACCAGTATTCTTTGGTGTAACCGTTTTTAAATCAGCATAGTTATTTCTCTCAGTCATATTGGATAATACATAATAGAATATAAACAGTAGATATGTCTAGTATTTTTATTCTTTATACCACACCCTTTTTTAAAGGCACAAAAACTACACCAAAACTGTAACTTTTTTTAAATCCTCCCTCTACTCTTTTAGTTATAGCTATTTTCTCATAACCACCCATAATCTCAGGATAAACAATGGTACCTCCCGATTTAATTTGCTCTTTCCATGCCTTAGGTATATCTCTTACTCTAGCTCCAGATATAATTGCATCATAAGGTGCTTCTTCTTTGTATCCCTCAAATCCGTCACCATGAACAATTTTAATATTCTCATAACCTAATTTTTTTATTGTTTCTTTTGCACTATTAACAAGCTTACTAACTCTTTCTATACTTACAACCTTTTTAGTCACTCTAGATAGTATTGCTGCTTGATACCCAGAACCAGTACCAATGTCTAAGACTATACTATTTCTATTAACTTCTAATGATTCACACATTTTAGCTACCACAAAAGGTTGAGATATTGTAGCACCATATCCTATGGGTAATGCCATATCTAAATATGCCATTTCCTTATGTTTTTCTAATACAAATTCTTCTCTTGGTACTTCTAAAAATGCATCTAATAAATGTGGATTAACTATACCTCTTCCTTTTAGATATTCTTCTACCAATATTTCTCTTCTCTTTTTATATTCGTTTAACATGTTATTCATAATACCATATTCATGGTTACTTGAAGTAAATTTAAGTCCATACCTATAGTATGTTATAATTAGCACTGGATATGACAGAAAAGATTACGAATGAGAGTCACAATCTTCCAGTAAATTTCTCAACCTTTACTAGTGAAGAAAAACAAAATGTTAGAGAGCAGTTATACAACTTCTCTGAAGAACCACATTTTGACGATTATGAACGTCTAAATAACTATCATATTTTAAATTATGTTACAGATGTCCCTGATCATGGTAAAAAAGGTGATGAATACAAAAATCATTTTAAATGGGATATAGAAGGTTTAAGGGAAGTTTGTGAACATGAGAAGATGAATTTCGAAAAAGTACACTCTTTATTTAATCCAGAAAAGGAATTAACTTACACCGAAATTGAAAAGAGTTTTGATGGAGATATTGACCTAATTCTTAGAACGATGACACTTCTTACAAATAATTATAGTAACGCTATTCTTAAAAGAAAGGAGGATTTGTTTTACGATCAAATTGATTCTGATGATTACATAAAATTTTCCCCTAGATTACTTATCAATTTATCTGAAGAAAGACTGTTTTTTACAGGGAAAAGATTATTGGATGAATTTAATAAAGACTCTAAATATCCATACCTTGAAAATCTTAATAAGAAAATCAATGGAGTAATTATTACTTTTAATCAAGGCCTTATTATAGATGAAGTAAAAAAATATCCTAAGCGTATACCTTTTGATGATCTAAGACAAGAAGGTGCAAAAGGAATGTTACGTGCAATGCAAAAGTTTAATATTGACATGAATAATAGATTTAGTACATACGCTAAATGGTGGGTTGATAGGTTCATTAAGCTTTATTTTATTGATAATTATTCACTAATATATCACCCACGTAACTTAATGCACTCTGTATTTAATTTCAAAAAAGAAAAGGGTAGGTTAACAATTAAATTAGGAAGAAAACTAACCTTCCAAGAAGTCGTAAAAGAGTGCAAAAGAAAAAATATTAAATTACCTAAGAATTTAAAAGCCCTTAAACTTACACTACAACAAACTGTTTTAGATTCATTAGACAAACCTAAAAAGCCTGATAGTAACCAGACATTACTTGACTCTTTATCCCAAAAGGATAAAGAACCAGATATAGATAACCCTAATCCTTTTTATTCAAACATAATCTATTTTTTAGCTGTAAATAGTGATTTAACCCACCTGGAATTACAAATTTTAGAGCATAATTCAAAAGTGCCCCTTAATGGAAATGAGTTTGGTAGAGACAAGTATACTGTTAAGCAAGTGTGTGAATTATTGAAAATCAGTCCCGATAAATATTATACAATCAAAAAGAGGGCATTTAACAAAATAAAAAGTGCTGCAGATTCGTACGAAATAGAGATTTTTTAAATCTTATACATAACTTTATGTGTATTGTATAATATTTTATGAAAACTCCTACTCTAAGATATATAGTAATATTTGTCTTTATCTTAGCCATAATACCCCTTGTAATACTACCGATAATC
>DOZG01000042.1:12621-13961 GCA_003518125.1 Patescibacteria group bacterium | reverse complement strand
CTTCCCAACTAATTTTTCTATCCTTTATTTCTCTACTTCTAATATCTTCTATCTTTAAACCTTTCCTAGTTATCTCTTTCTCTGCTATCTGTCTAAAATTAGTTGCCTTATTACCTGCAACTATCTCATCAGACGGGATATCTCTAACTATTCTAGTTAATCTTACAGACCTAGGAGTATGTGGAAGAGTTTTTACAAAATATTCAAGCAATTCGTCCTTACTATATGGTTTGTATTCACCCTTTTGGTAAAGCTCTGCAAGTTCTGTGTCTGGGAGTATGGAGGTGGGATATATCTTTAACTCATCAGGATAGTAATCTTTAGTCCAAAGATTCTTGTAATCTGCTATATCCTGTTTAAGATTTGATCCATACAGATTAGGCATGATATGTGCATGTATTTTAAAACCAGCTAAACGTAGTAGCTTGATTGCTTTCTTAGTCCCCTTTATAGTATGTCCTCGTTTATTTAATTTTAAGATTTTATTATTTAAACTTTGTATTCCTATCTGTACTTTTGTAGTACCTAACTTCCTCATTCTTACTATCTCATTTTCAGTAATATAGTCGGGTCTTGTTTCAAGAACTAAACCTACATTCCTACAGTTAGCTTTTTCATTGAATTTTTGTACTTTATACAGATCGTCCCAAGTAATTTTTTCTTTAGAAATATCTCTTTCTTTGTAATTTCTACTAAAGCTGTTCATTGCATCAAAGCATCTTTTGACAAACCATATTTGGTAATTTTCTGGATAGACTGAACATGTTCCTCCCAGTATTATCAACTCTATCTTATCTGTACTGTGTCCAATGTTTTGTAATGCTTCTATTCTTTTTCTTGTTTGATCATATGGATCAAAGTTATGTGTAAGTGCTCTTTGAGCTCCTGGTTCGGATGATATGTAACTTTTTGGCATATCTTTTTCGTTTGGACAGAATATACATTGTCCTGGACATGGGTATGGTTTCATTAGTACAGTAATTATAGTTACTCCTGATTGAGTTCGGGTGGGTTTCATCCTTATCCTTTCTTCTATTAGTTTGCTTTTCTCTAATTTCTTTTTACTTGTTAATTCTTTGTATGTTTGTACTAATTCATCGTGTCTGTAGAGTCCTTTTCCTTCTTTTGGATATCGTTTAAGAATTTTTTGGAGAGAGTTTGTTTTCCAATTCTTTGCATCTTTGATCTTATTAAAAATTTCTAAGGCATTTTGCATATCATAATTATACAGTCACAGCAACATAAGCACTACTCCAAGCAATCTGTAAATTAAAACCACCTGTAGGACCAAATACATCTATAATATCTCCAGTAAAAGATAAATTCTTAATTATCTTCGA
>DOZG01000042.1:8705-12535 GCA_003518125.1 Patescibacteria group bacterium | reverse complement strand
TTCTTTAGTAATATTACAAGACTCCTTCTCTGGAATGAGGAGAGAAAGTTCTAGAACTATTGGTATTAGAGACTTTGGCATGAGGTAACCCAGTATATTCTTTATCTGTATACTTCCACTATCCCTTAACATCTCGTTTACCCTTTTATCCAATTCACTAAATTCAACTCTTGGTTTAAGATCTATACTAATGTCAAAACCCTTCTCATACATATCATATGTATATTGAGAAAGATTAAGAATTGTAGGACCACTAATACCCTCATGAGTGAATAGGGCATCTCCAAATGCCTTTTTATATACCTTCCCATCCTTATATACAGAGATATTTACAAACTTCAGTGTTAACCCTGTTAAATCCTTTACAAAAGATTCTCTACATTTAAAACCTAGCAATACAGGATATGTAGGGTGTACTGTATGACCTAAACTCCGTGCAAATGTATAACCATCTCCTGTAGAGCCTGTGAGGGGATATGTTTTAGAACCTGTAGCTATTATATAGTGATCTGCAACATACTCTCCCTTATCAGTTATCACTCCAGTTATTAAATCTTCTTTCTTTTTAATTTCTTTTACGGTTGTATTAAGAAGAATATTTTCTTTTAGTTCATTGTAAAAAGCATTAACGATATCCAATGATTTATCACTCCTTGGAAATACTCTTTTTCCCCTTTCTGTCTTTAGTGGTATATGTAATCTTTTTTCAAAGAAGTCATAAGTGTCTTGTACAGTAAACTCATTGAAAGCATGGTAAAGAAACTTACCATTATGTGTATATTTATTCACTAAGTCATTAAGGTTAGTAGTGTAGTTAGTTAAGTTACATCTACCCTTCCCAGTTATTCCTAGTTTCATTCCAACACGATCATTCTTTTCTATTATCAAAAAATTAAGACCTTTATCCTTAGCTAATATTCCAGCCATTAATCCTGAGGCACCACCACCAATTATTATTAGGTCATACTTTTTCATAGGCTATTATATAGTATTAAAAGAGATAATAGGTTAAAATGATTAATAACTTTTTAATACCCTCATATGGAAAGAACATTACTCATATTTAAACCAGATGTTGTACAGAGACAGATTACTGGAGAATTAATATCTAGATTCGAAAAAAAAGGATTTAAGATTGTTGGTATGAAAATGGTACTTCCTACAGTTAAACAGGTGGGTGAGCACTACATCGATGAAGAGAAGTACTTAATAGGTGTAGGAGATAAGGCAAAAAAGGGTGCCATTGCAAGGGGAGAGGATGTTACTGATTGGAATAGCTTAAAAGTTGGTGAACAAATTAGGAAGTGGAATGTTGACTATCTTACCTGTGGTCCAGTACTTGCGATCGTAATGGAAGGTTTTAATATTATAACGGGTGTAAGGAAGATGCTTGGTACTACAAGTCCTGCAGATGCTGATGTTGGTACAATTAGAATGGATTACTCTTTGGACTGTTATGCATTAGCAGATGAACAGGCTAGGTCTACAAGGAGTATGATACACGCTTCGGATAGTGTAGAAAGTGCAGAGAGAGAAATACCCTTATGGTTTAAGAAAGAGGAGCTTGTGGACTATAAAACAGCCATAGAGATGATTTTTTACGATGCAGGTTGGAGTAACAATTAGAGATTCAAGATATCTTTTACAGCCTTTTCTTTCGCAGGATCTGTATTCTTAGATTTTATAACTTCAACCTTATAAATTTTACATCCACTATCTAGAAACTTTTTTAGTTTAATAAAGTCATCTTTTAAGACACTTTTCAAAGAAGGGTTGTAGAGTGCTGCTGCAGGGTGATACATAGCAAATATTGGAATATTAGAAGGATGAGAAAATGCTAAACCATGACAGGTTGATATTTTAGCACCTTGAACAAAACGTTCTAGTGCATGTCTACCCAATGGTACTATTACTTTAGGTTTGATAAAGAGTAATTCTGCATTCAACCATACCCTACAACTTTTTTTTTCATCATCTGAGGGTTCTCTATTATTAGGGGGTCTGTATTTAACTACATTACTTACATATACATCTTTCCTTGTGAATTCAATATCTTTTAACATCTCATCTAGTAGTTGGCCTGCTGAACCTACAAAAGGTTCTCCTTCTAAGTCTTCGTTCTTACCAGGGGCTTCTCCAATGAATACAATACCTGAACTAGGTGTGTGTATTTCATATACAGGTTGTGTAGCAATTTTTTTTAAACCACACCCGTTATTCACACTGTAGTATTCATGTAGTTTTTTTAATGTATCGAATTGAGAGATAACCATCTAGCTAATTATACGGTATTTTAATATAATTAGGGATGATAACGATAAAAAACCTTACTGTAAAAGCAGAAGGTAGGAAAATATTAGACAGTATTAATCTTGAAATTAAAGATAGGGAGAAAGTAGTACTCTTTGGACCAAATGGATGTGGTAAGAGTACCCTCTTTAGGGTAATTATGGGTATGAATGAATACAAAGTTGCCAAGGGAGATGTTCTTGTTAATGGTAAGAGTATTCTTAGTAGAAGTATAGATGAAAGAGTGAAATTAGGACTTGGATATGTAGCACAAAAGAGTGTAAGTATTAAGGGAGTAACTCTGGAAGGATTAATAGATCAGTATGATTTGGATTATGACAAAATTAAAAATATCATAGATACTTTAGATATTGATAGCTTTTTACACAGAGATATTAATTACAATCTTTCTGGTGGAGAAACTAAAAGGTTAGAACTTTTCACATTGTCACTAATGGATGGTATTTACACATATCTTTTAGATGAATTAGATTCAGGAGTGGACTTGGAGAATATAGGGAGAATATCAAACTATCTAAAAAGTATTTCAAAGGATAGGAGTCTTGTCATTACAACACACACAGGTGCAATACTTCAAGCGCTTAAAATGGATACAGCATATGTAATGTTAGAGGGAAAGATTGTGTGTACAAGAGATCCAATCGAAACCTGGGAGTGTATTAAAAGTGGTGGGTACGATAATTGTGTAAATTGTGAGAAGAGAAAGAAATGATTAGTCTAGAAGATTTTTTAGAAAGTTACAGTAATGTTGGTATGAACCCATATATTGTTCTTAATGATAATGCCCCATTACCTATGGAAACTACCCAAGAGGATATTCAGATACTAAATATTAAAAATCCTTTGGTTAAGAAATTGTTAAAGGGTTTTAAACTTCAAAAGAATATCTTTAAGGAATATACCGGTTATCTAATTCTTCTAGCAGAGAATTCCCAATCTTCTGTACAAACATGTTTTCTTACATCTAAGTCTGGATTTGAACAGAACGCAAGAAATGTGATTGTTGTAGAGGAAAATGCAACACTAGATATTTTTACTGGATGTCTTTCTAGTAATCATGTAAAGGGTAATATACATAATGCGATTACAGATATTTTTGTTGGTAAGAACGCAAAACTTACATTTAATATGATTCATTCCTGGGGAGAGACATCTAAGGTATTTCCTAAAACAGTAGTACATGTAGAAGAGGGTGGTACTTTTATCTCTAACTATGTGGTCTGGGAAAAGGTTAAGGAGATAGTTAGTAATCCACAAATTACATTAGAAAAAAACGCTAAGGGAGTAATGCAATCCTTTATATACGCACATAATGGTAGTAAATTAGATATTGGTGGAGGAATATATTTAGAGGGGAAGGAGAGTAGTGGTGAAATCATTTCAAATATTGTTTCAGAGGGTGGTGAATACAAAACAGTAAGTGAGATAGTAGGGAGAGGAGATGAGAGTAAGGGGCATATTGAATGTAATGCTGTACTTTTAAATCAGTTTGGGAGTGTAAAAACAGTACCTACTCTTAA
>DOZG01000042.1:5430-8677 GCA_003518125.1 Patescibacteria group bacterium | reverse complement strand
AGAGGAGATTGAATATTTACAGAGTAAGGGTTTGGATAAGAAGAAAGCACAGGATTTAATCGTAAAGGGTTTTGTAAATAATTCTTTAAAGAAAATGCCAGAGAGTATACAACAAAAGATTGAAGAGATGTTGAGTAATGGAAGTATGTTTTAGTATATTGTAAAATGTTAAATAATTTATAAATTCTTTTTTATGAACTCCAAGATTTCTGTATGTGTACTTGCTGCTGGTATGGGTAGTAGATATGGTGGACTTAAACAAATGGAAGGCTTTGGTCCTAGTGGAGAAACTATAATAGATTACTCTATATACGATGCAATTAAAGCTGGTTTTGATAGAATAGTGTTTGTAATTAGGCCTGATATGGAAGAGGCTTTTAGAGAAATCTTTTTGAGTAAGTATGAGGGTAAGATAGATATTGATTACTGTTTCCAAACAGTAGGTATGGTTCCTGATTGGTATCAGCTTGATCCAGAAAGGATTAAACCTTGGGGTACAGGTCACGCACTACTTGTTTCTAAAGAGAAGATGGATACACCTTTTATTGTTATTAACGGAGATGATTTTTATGGCAGGGAATCGTTCGAGATTGCTGCAAAGTTTCTAAGAGAAGAATGTGATGAACATACATATGCTATGCCAACATACAGATTGAAGAATGTATTAAGTGAAAGTGGTAGTGTAAAAAGGGGGGTGTGTACTGTGAAGAATGGATATTTGGAAGAGATTGAGGAAACTTTTGATGTTAAAATGGATAAAGATGGGATAATTAATGGTACAACTTGGGATGGTAAGCCTATGATTAATATGGATAAGAATACACCTATTTCTCAAAATATGTTTATGTGTCATGATACTGCGACTGAAAAATTTGAAAAAAGGTTTGAAGACTTTCTTAGGACTAATAAGGATGGTTTAAAAGGTGAGTTTCTTTTACCAATAGTCTTCACAGATATGATTAAGAATGGAGAGATTAAAATGAGAGCTATTGATACTTCTGCTCAATGGTTTGGTGTAACTTACAAAGAGGATGCTCCAACAGTAAGGGCTAAGTTACAAGAACTGGTTGATCAGGGTGTGTATCCTAAAAAGTTAGAGGTATAAATTAAGGAATATATATTTTAGGGACTCTTTTACTTATACTGCAGAGTGTTTCGTATAGAGATCTGTTAGCTAATTTACTAACATTCCACAAATCTATTACATTCCTACCATCCTTGCCCCAAAGTAATACATCATCTCCATTGTATGCCTCTCCATTTATACCAATATCAACCATACATTGATCCATACAAACTCTTCCTGCAATATGATATTTCTTATTTCTAATAATTACTTCACCCTTGTTGGAGAGGGATCTGGGATATCCATCTGCATAACCAAGGGGTAGTGTAACAATTCTTGTTTTGGATTTAGTTGTATATGTTCCATCATATCCAACAGTTAAACCTTTATCCAAAACTTTAAAGTAGGAAACTTTTGTTTTAAATGTCATTACTGGTTTTAACATATCTTGGATTTTAGGGATTGGGGAGTAGCCATATATCATTAATCCGGAACGAACCATATCAAAGAATGCATTTTTATAATTATTTGCTACAGCTCCTGAGTTAGATAGATGAATTAGAATATTTTTCTTCTTGGCATATTTAGGAAAAATTTTATTAAGTACAGTATTAAATCTCTCTATCTGTAATTTGGTAAATTCAGGATTATGGGAAGAGCTAATAAAATGGGAAAATACACCCTTTATATTAATATTGGGCAATGAGAAGGCTACCTTGAGAAATTCATCTACTCTATTCCATTGTACTCCAATTCTACCCATACCAGTATCAATCTTGAGATGTACATTTGCAGTGAGGTTGAGGGTAGATGCCGAGGTTGAGATAGCTTTTAACTTTTCTATAGAGGATCCTGTTATATCTATATCGTTCTTTAAAAAAAGAGGAATCTGCTCATTATTAATCCCTCCTAAAACAAGTATAGGGGTTTTGATATTAGAATCTCTTAGTTGGAGTGCTTCTTCTATAAAAGCAACTGCTAAGTAATCTATACTGTTTTTTTCTAATCTTTTCGATATTTCTACTAATCCGTGACCATATGCATTGGCTTTTACTACAGCCATAACTTTACGGTTTCCAACAAGGTTTTTGGTGACAGTAAGGTTATGATCCAAGTTATTCAGATTAATCTCTGCTCTTGTTGGGCGGATAATATTTGTCATACTGTGAGTATATCAGGTATGATATTGCATATGAAGAAATTTCTTTTATCAATATTACTGCTTGTATTAGCTGTTTCCCCAGTATTAGCTGAGGATGTACAGGAAACAAAATTAAAAGGGGAGGTAACTGCGGTAAATATTGTAGATTGTGATGAGGGTTTGGGTGATGAGTATATCTGCTATACATACGATGTGTATATTAAGGATACAAAGGAGAGTGTTCAAACGATGGTGTCTATATTACAAAGCTCTGGGGAGTCTTTTAAGGTAGGGGATGCTATATATTTAACGGGTATGCAGGATTTAGATGGTAATGATACATGGAGTATTACAAGTTATGCAAGGAATGGTTCTATACTTTTTTGGTTAGGTATATTTATTATTCTAGTTTTTCTAATTGGTGGAAAGAAGAGTTTAGGGTCAATATTGAGTTTATTTCTAAGTTTTTTAGTATTATATATTTTTATTATCCCTCAGATAATTAACTCTGGTAATGTAATATGGGTTGGGTATATAGGGGTATTCATTATCCTTACCTTTGGTATGTATTTGGCACATGGGTTTAAAAAACAAACGACTATAGCATTAGTTTCAACTTACATAGGGGTTGGAATAGTATCTGTATTAGTTTTGGTGTTAATGGAGAGTTTACATATAAATGGAATGGGAGAGGAGACAGCATTCTTGCTATCTAGTCAAATAGGTGAGAGCTTAGATATACAGAAGCTCTTCTTTATATCCATTATTATTAGTGCAATCGGAGTACTGGATGATGTTGCCATTGGACAGGTGTCTGCTATGTATGAGATATATACGGTTGATACGAGTATAGGGGGGAAGGAGCTTTACAGAAAGACGATGAATGTTGGAAAGGAGCATGTAGCTTCTATGATAAATACACTTTTTATTGTTTATGCTGGTTCTAGTTTGTCTTTAGTTATGCTTATGTATTTAAGTAATAGGGATATTGGAACATTGGTTAGTATTGATATGATTAGTGAAGAGATTGTTAGGACATT
>DOZG01000042.1:3766-5389 GCA_003518125.1 Patescibacteria group bacterium | reverse complement strand
TTTTCTAGAGTCATTAAAACTTGATCAAGCTTTTCATTGATAATTTCTAGTAAGGCATTTTGACTACTATTGCCGGTACCTTCATGAGTGTTTCCTCTTTTTTCGAAACATCGACTACAGTATATTGGTTTGTTACTACTGGGTTTAAAAGGAACTAGGCATTCTTTCCCACAGTCATCACATATTGCAGGGAACATTTCTTTATTTCTAGAACCTCGAGAATCTCTTCTACCTGAACTTACATTTCCTTGTTTCTCAAAACAGCTACTACAGTATACTGGTTTGTTTCCTGATGGTTTAAAGGGTACTTTACATTTTTTACCACATTCATCGCAGATAGCGTCGTACATGGTGGGTTTGTCTGATCTAAATTTGTTATTGCTTTTATAACTTGAGTCTTTGTTTCTGCTAAATCTTTTCATGAGTTTGTTTCTAATATATTAATAGTACTGTTTAATATATGTTATTTATTAGGAAATAACAAGAGAATTTTGTTATGGGTAGTTGGGGTTAATATTGGTTTAATTTATTCTTCTTCAGTTTGTTGTTCTTTAAGTGAATCTGATAGTAAATTAATAATGTAATATTCTCTTTTAGAGATATCACCAGAATCTTGATCTTTTTTGCAGTATATAAATGTCGCGAATAATTTTGCTTCTAATGTATCCTGATCTCCTTGGGTAGGAATTTGAAAAAAGTTTGTTGTCTGGAATTCTTTTTCATTTTTTTCTATAAATTCCTCTTCCGATGGTTTAAGTTTTTCTCTAATCTGTGCAGTTTTAAGAGGAGATTCTGTGTTGGGGTCTTCCATATATGTATATTCGAGTTTATAGGTTTTTGTTTTTTTGTTATATATTTCAAACTGTCTAATAGTGATTGGTCGATGTAAGACTTGTTCATGAATTTCTCTAAGGATAGACGAATGTGTTTTAAATGAATCGCATTCTGGTGGAAGTACTTCTAGGTTAGGTTTATGTCGTAAGTGTAATCCCATTTGATCTGCTTCGGTCGTTTTTTTCTTTTTAAATAGTTCTTGTAGTATTTTAGGCATGTCCCTATAATATAAATTTATTGTACTGATTATATCTTATAGGGTATGAGTTTTCAATAAGTAAGTATAAAGATCAAAAGCAAATAATTTGATTTATAATGATTAATCTTATATTAAACTTACACTATAATATTCTGTTGCAACCTCACCACTATCAGGATCTTGTTCTTCATGACGATATATATATTTAGTGTTAGATAAATTATCCTGTAGAGGAGTGACCTCAAGGAGATTCTCTGATGAGAATTCCTTCTGAGGATCCTTTAAATAATCACATTCCCATTGTTCTAATTCTTTTTTAACTAGAACTGATGATGTGTACCAATCTGCGTGAGGATTCTCATAGCTAAACATATAAATCCCAGATGGTTGATTTCCATAGTACGAGGTAATCGAAAGATGTTTCCCTTTGTAGAGTGAACTGAGAAGTGAGGAGCATACATCAAACATTTCCCCTTTTTGTTTAAGGGTTTCCATACGATAGGTATAACGCAAATGTCTTACTTTTCTACTTTGTTCAGATAGGAGAGATGTCTTGGGATTATCACTCAGGAACTCTCGGAGTGAACGAA
>DOZG01000042.1:0-3761 GCA_003518125.1 Patescibacteria group bacterium | reverse complement strand
TTTCAATAAATAATTGTTTGAATATGAAATAAGATTACTCTGTGTCTCTTACAGCAATAACAACAGTTCTTTTCCAGTTACCCCCTACAGGCCAAATTCATAGATAAAAGGAATTCTTAAAAGATTTTAATAATATATGGAATAAAGATTATTAATCCTAATATTACAGATAGTATTGCACTAACTAATACTGCTCCTGCACTTACATCTTTAGCATATTTAATATTTACTCTATATTCTTTAGATACTGTATCACATACAGCCTCTATCACACTATTAAATGCTTCTGATATTAATACTAGTGCTATTAGGAATCCTACTGCTATCCAATCATTGTGTGATATTTTTAGTATTATACCTGTTAGAGTAACTACTATAGCTACTGCTATTTGTATTCTAAAGTTTCTTTCATTCTTTACTATTTGTAAGATACCCTTTATAGCATGTAATTGACTTTGAAAGAGAGTCTTATTAGTTTTGAAGTTATTTTTCATAGGTTATTGTCTCATATGGGGGGAGGAATGGGAAGGTTGTATAACCTTTGTTCATATACAAGTTAAGTGTGGATTTGAGTATCCTTTTTATAATGGGTTATCCTTTATTAAATAAGCATAAACATTAATATTAAAATCCGATAATTCAATCATTTCATATCTTTCTCTTAAGATAATATCAAAACCTTTTTTTAATGCAGTATCTCTTAAGTTATTATAACTTTGTGTTTTGTATTTTAAATCTGCACACCCCAATTCTTTTCTATGTATATCTGGTTTTCTTACTCTTACCACTTCTATAATCTCTTCAAGATATGTAATAGATTCTTTTAGTATATATTTATATCCATTATTCGCATCTCTCTCCTTTCCCGCTCTTTGTAAAAATGTTCTTATTTTTTCGAATTCAGATTTTGATTGAGAAAATATAGTTAGGTATTCAATTGGGAGAGTGTGATCAGGATAACAGATGGTTCTTAGCTTTTTGACTTCTTCTATTATTTTATAAATTCTATCCCTAGGTTCCATAATAGAACTATTATACAGAAAAATAGAAGATATTGTTTAAAGGAAGTGTTTCGGGTATCCTATTTATTCTCTAAATAATATTTCTTCATTTCAAGTGCACCTTCATCTTGTGAATCTCTTGCTTCACAGACAATGAGTGGGGCGAGGTTCCTCTCAATAACAAGATCTAAAAATGGTTCGTAACGTGGATAAAATCTGTCATCTTCGTTTGATATTAAAGATAATTGATTACTCTTGGGTTTTCTATCTGAAAACTTCTTGTGCTTCTTCTCTCCTCCCTCTGTCCATTCAACTGGGTAAAAATGGATATGAAGGAAGTCTAGTGAATTCTTACCTACCTTTTCAACCTCATCAATTACTTTCTCAAAATCTTCCTTTTTTATTAAACTTCCATGTTGTCTAGCATGTAAGTGAGCAAGATCAAGACAGGGATAAGCAGATTTAACGTTTTTACAAATCTCAAGAACATCTTCAAAAGATCCGAATTGACCTACTTTCCCTGCAATCTCAGGGAATAGTTTAACGTCTTTCATATCACATTCCTTTTCAGTTCGTTGTAATGTTTTGATTGCAAGAGCTCTTGCTTCTTCTCTTGTACCAGACATCCCACCGGGGTGGAATATTATACGTTTTGAGTTTATTGCTTGTGCTAATTTAACAGCTTTAATAATTTCGTTTATAGAATTGTCTGTTTTCTTTTTATCATTTGTACCTAGTGTTATATAGTATGGTGCGTGTATGCTGAGAGTAATCCCAAATCTTTTTGAGTTCTTTTTAAATAGTTCAGCCCTTTCTTTTGGCATTCTAACTCCAAATGTACATTGTATTTCCAATGCATCCAATCCTATTGAATCCAACCATTCGGGAGAATTTGCTCTTTCTTTTGAGTATTTAGATTCCCAGAAATTTGGAGGATTACCGGCTACTCCAAAGAGTGGGGTTTTTCTTTCTTTTGGTTTTTTCATATTTAGGTATTCTATTTTAGCATATTTGTGTCTTACGGTGGTTTGAATTTAATCACCCGTTTACAGGAAATAATTTTCTATAGGATTGACCGCTTTTTGTGAATTTGGTATATTTTATTCAGTATTTATTAAAAAATGGATAATTATCAAAATGGGAGAAGGATTATTAAGTTCCAAACAAGCACCACATCCAGAAAAAGATGTAACTGTTTTGGACAAAGAGGTTTTTAAGATTGGGATGAACGCAAGTGAAGTAGTGGAGAGTATATTTGCAATTCATGGTGTCGAATATTTTTCTTACACTAAGTATAATCTGGCTTCGAGTTACCCAATGCATTCAGATCAGCCTTTGTTATGGAGTGGGTGGTCTGGGATGAACGAAATCCAAGAATTATCAAAAAAGATATATAATGATTCCGCCGAAGAATATACTATTGAAGGGTTAGATATTATAGTTTGTGAAATACTAGGTATTGGTTCGAAGATTAGAATGAGAGAGGGTGTAAAACAGCTACGAATGTTAGACTTTCACTTTAGTGAGCAAGAATTTAATATTAGAATGATTCAAGATATTGGTCTTCCTCCTGGAGTAATACTTCGGACGGATCAGTCTTATCATTATTATGGTTTCGATTTTATTGATAAAGGTGATTGGAGGGATTGGATTACAAAATTGCAGACAATAGATAAAAATAAGGAACTATTCGGTTGGGGGTATCTTGGATTGTGTCTTGATAGGGGGTATAGTGCATTGAGAGTTTATGGTTATCCAGGTACAGGGAAAGAAAAGACACCTGTAGTTGTTAGTATAATTTAGCTTGGAATGTACACTATTTCATTATAGGTATTGTTGAATAGAGTAGACGGGACTTGTAACAACCGTTGAAAGATGGCAGAGGATATGGAATGATTTCCGAATATCTATTCTGACGATATCTTTTCAAGTATAGTTTTGTATTTATACTCCTTTAAATCTTCTCTGAGTTGTTTTGTAAGAGCATAGTTTTTATCTCCTACCAACTCATTCTTTACTAAATTATCAGAAATATGAATTATTGCTGTACTAGGAACATTAAAATGATTTGAAATAGCAAAGAATGTAGAACTTTCCATCTCAACTCCTAGATAGCCTTCTTTTTCCCAAGTATCTACATCTTCTTGTGTTTCAGCCATCATCGATTGGCATGTTATAAGAGGTCCTTGCCTGACAGTGTATTTCTTGTCTATGGCATTTTTAATATTACTACTTAGTTTTTCATCAGAGTAATGCTTATTATCCCCAGATTCTTGATACATTCTCGTTGTACTTTCATTACCGTATGTATATGTAGGTATAATAATATCTCCTGTTTTTAATTCTTTTTGTAATCCTCCACAGCTTCCAACTAGGAAATTCTTCTTAGAACCAAATAGGCAAGCAATATGTATTAGTTCTGATAGATATGCCCCACCGTATGCTACATCAAACCAGATCTTTTTCTCCTTCAAGTTAAATTCTAATACATTTTGAAAGAAAGAATCCTGTAGATTAGATACTTTTGAAACTTGTTTATTTTTGGAAAGGATATTCTTAAAAGTATTCAGAGCTTCTTCTTTTTTCCCAGCTCCATTAACAATTAAGGTATCTACTACATATTCGTCAGGAATTTTTAATAGATGTTTCCAATCGTCTTTTGTTAAATGCTTATACATATTATGAATGTTACTAAAAAATTTGGAGAAAGAAAAGAAAACAGGGTATACATGTCTTGAACCTAAAATGAGACAAAAGAGA
>DOZG01000025.1:5093-12365 GCA_003518125.1 Patescibacteria group bacterium | reverse complement strand
AAAGTCTAGAACCTTATCTCCTTGTTGTTTAGTTAAGCCTATTTCAATTAAATATTCTTTAAAATCCTTTAGTTCCATTTTAGGGAAATTATCAATTGCTCTAGCAAGTTTAGGTATTAAATCTTCTGAAACTTTCAATATATTATTAAAAAGGTAGTCTAGTAAATATCTGTTGTTAATTCTTAATTCAAAAGTTTTCTTCGGGGCGTTGAACTCATCCATGACAGCCATTACATACTGTATCATTTCCAACTCAGCCTCAATTCCATCTACTCCTAATATATCAATGTTTAGTTGGAAGAATTCTCTTCTCCTTCCTCTTTGTGGTTTCTCATATCTGTAAAACTTTCCAATATTGAACCATCTAATGGGTAGTTGTAATTCATTCTTTTTGGCTGCAATCATTCTTGCAAGAGAAGGAGTCATCTCTGGCCTAAGAGCAATTTCTCTTCCACCCTTATCTGTAAAATTATAGAGTTGATTACTTAATTCATTTCCAGATTTAACTCTGAAAAGTTCTGCTGTTTCAATCATTGGAGTATCGTACTCTTCATATCCAAATCTTTTAGCTACCCTACTCCAAATATCAAAGATGTAATTTCGAACAATCATATCTTCTGGATATGTATCTGTTGTTCCCTTGTAGGGAGCTGTTATTAGTTTATCGTTTTTCATAATGGTGAATTATATCATACCTTAAATCTTTTTTTTGTTGAGATTTTCTATTAAATCCATTATATTATACCTGTGTATCATTTTATGAACAGAAGTTATGAGGTATAGTATGGCAGTATCATCAAAATCAAAGAGTAAAAAAAGGAAGCCTTCTAAAAGTAAAAGGTATATTGGAGTGAGTAAGGTGAAGAGGTTTAAAAAAATGAGTGGTAAGAAATCTGGGCGTACAAAGAAGAAAGGTAGTAAAAAAAGTTTTTTGGGGATGGATAGGGTAAAGTTTAGAAAATTCCTATACATTTTCATTGGTATTGTTTTTTTTGTTAGTTGTATTGCCGTTTTAATTGCAGGTATTTACCTTAAGAATCTGAGAGATTCTCTTCCATCTCCGGATGAGTTAGTTGAAAGAAATTCTGATCAAAGTACATTGATATTTGATAAGAATGGGGAGTTACTTTATACAGTATATGGTGATCAGAATAGGGAGTTTGTACCAATAGAGGATATCCCTCACCATACTAAATGGGCATTGCTTGCTGCCGAGGATATGGAGTTTTATCAACACAAAGGGATTGATTATACAGGTATTGCTATGGCTGTTATACAAAATGTAATGTCTGGTGAGGTAGTTCGTGGAGCTAGTACATTAACTCAACAGTTGGTAAAAAACACTATTCTCTACGATGTTCTTGGTGAAGAGGCGTATGATAAGACATATTCAAGAAAGATAAAGGAGGTATTGATTACTATGCAAGTTGAACAAACTCTTTCTAAGGATGAAATTTTACAGATGTATATAAATGAGGTGCCTCTTGGTGGTGTTAACTATGGTTATCAGACAGCAGCGAATGTGTATTTTGGAAAGGATGTTGGTGAACTTTCTTTGGCAGAGAGTGCTATGCTTGCAGGGATAATAACGAACTCTAGTATATATTCCCCTCTTTTTGGTACTAATCCAGAATTAGCAGAATCAAGACAGGATTTTGTATTAGATCAAATGCTTAAATATTCAAAGTTAACTGGAGTAACTGAAGAGGAGGTTGAAGATGCTAAATCAGAAGAGTTGGTTTATGTTTCTAAACATATAGATATTAAGGCTCCGCATTTTGTGTTCTATGTTAAGCAGTTACTTGAAGACGAATACGGTGAAGAGCGTGTAGCAAAAGGTGGTTTAAGAGTTACTACAACCCTAGATTACGGTATTCAAGAAATTGCAGAGGAGGAAATAGTGAAAGGTATTGCTAATGGAGCGAGGTATAATGTACATAATGGTTCAATGGTGGTACTAGATCCAAATAATGGAGATGTTATAGCTATGGTGGGGTCTGTAGATTATTGGAATCAGGATGATCCTAGAGTAGATGGAAATGTTAATATTGCAACAAGTCTTAGACAGATGGGTTCTTCGGCAAAACCGTATACATATCTAACTGCGTTTGCTCGAGGTTATGGACCATGGACCTTGGCTCCAGATATCACAATGTCTTTTGGTGGGTATAAGCCTGTTAACTGGGATAAGAAGTTTTTTGGTCTCATGACAGCAAGAAGAGCTTTAGGGCAATCAAGGAATCTATCGGCTGTATATACCTTACAAATAGCTGGTATTAATAACTTTATTAATACTGCTGAAAAATTAGGTATTACAACAGTAAGCGATAAGGCTGACTATGGTTTAAGTCTTGCTTTAGGGTCTGGAGAAATGAAATTACTCGAGCATACTGCAGCATTTGGAGTGTTTGCCAATGAAGGGATAAAAGTTGATACTAATCCATTGTTAAAGGTAGAAACTTCTAAAGGTGAAGTTCTATATGAGAAGGGAGATCCTGTTACTCAAAGGGTTTTTGATGAGAAAGAAATCTATGCTCTTAACTATGTTCTCTGTGACTTGGGTGGGCATAGTGACAGATCTGGGGCTTCGTATAGGGTACAAGGACAGAAGGTGTGTTTTAAGACTGGTACAACAAATGGTCCTAAGGACTTATTAACGGTAATATATCATCAGAATTTAGTGGCTGGTATTTGGGCAGGGAATAATAATAATGAGGAAATGCCTGGTGGTTGGAGTTCTAATGTACCGCTTCCAATTGCACATTCATTTATGCAGAGGGTTTCTGATCAGTATCCAGTTAAAACATATAGTAGGCCATCTGGAATTCTTTCTACAAAAATTTGTACAGATACTGGAAAGGTAGCTCAGTCTGGTATCGATTGTCCAAGTGAGGCAAGTATATATATACAGGGTCACGCACCACCTACAGATGAAAGAGAGATTGTTTATATATGTAAGTCTAATAATTTAATAGCTGATAATCTAGAAGCTGCTCAGAAATATGATCTTGTAGAGGAGTATGTGTTAATTAATAATACGATTGCAAATACTTATCAGCAAGGTGCTTATGAGAAGTTTCTATTGGGTATAAAAGATAGTAAGTATCTTGTAAAAACTCCGGAAAGTGGTGTATGTCCATTACCTCTTGGTCCAAACAATGCTCCTGTTGTTGAGATTAATACTCCTATCTCAGGGGAGGTAGTTGCACAGGGTGGTACTCTCACTATATCAGGGAGCGTTAGAGTTCTTGAGAGTGTCTCTGAATTTACTGTCAGTGTTGATAGTAATCCAATTTCGGGTGCATCTATAAATGCTGATGGTACTTACTCTGTTACATATCTTATACCATCTGATATGACTTTAGGTAACCATACGGTTACTGTAGGAGTAATAGATAATTTAGCAAAAAGTTCTAGTAATTCTGTGATATTTACTGTTACGGTAAGTTTATCTCCTGTTACATTAACAGCGCCAGCTGATGGTGTAACTATTGTCTTTCCAGTTACACTACAAGCAAGTGTGACCGAGACACCATCTTCTGTTCAGTTTTTTGTAAATAAGGTAGATGATAGTTACTCTACAACACTTGGTGCTGTACAAAGTGGTGATAGTTGGGTAGCTACATGGGCGGATACTGCAGGAGGGAATGGTGATTATACAATTAAAGCTAGAGCCATTATTAGTGGTACTGCTTATGATAGTGCTATAGTCACAGTTACATACTGATATCTATCTTTGCGACTCTTTTTGATATTTTCTCTCTTATCTTTTGGTAATCTTTATCCTTAAGGGTTTTTGTAGTATCTGTAAGAGATATTTTTACTGTAATATTTCTAGTAGTACTACCCTCTTTCTTAAATATATCAATGCATTTAATATTACTTTGAATATTTTTCTTATTTATTGCTTTATTAATAATGTGAAGGAGTTCTGCATACATTACCTTATCAGGAACAACAAAACAGATATCTTGTGTAATATATGGGAATTTGGAGGTTTTAAGACATTTTTTAACATTAGATTTTGTTTGAAGTATTGATTCTAAATTAATTTCAAAGGCAGTAGTGAAATCATTTAATGAAAGAGTTTGTTTAACTTGATTATTAATCTCTCCTATTACACCCAATATGACTTTGGTTTTGCCAATTACTGTTGAAACTATTGCACTACTATTACTCTCAAAAGTATCTAGTAGTACCTTTACCCATATTGGAGTTGATTCATAGTCAATATCTACGACTAATTCATAGTTAAGATTTTTAATATTCACCGTATTAAGAATTTTCTCTAGATATCTTTTTGCTTGATAGTATGGACTGCCTTGTAATGAATTTGTACTATCTGAGAAGACGAAGCCTAATTTCCACTCTTCCAAAGGTAATTTCTCTTCATTAAGATTATCTTTCTGGTGTGAAATACCCAATTCGAAAATTCCAAAGGAATTAATTCCTTCTTGTATATTTACTGTAGCTTTATCCAGTAGAGATACTAATATTGATGGTCTCATGAGTTCTAGATCTTTTGATAGGGGGTTTTTTAATTTAAGACAAATATTGGGGTCTTGATTAACATCTTTAAGTAAATTCATACTTACAAAATTGTATGTAAGTAACTCATTACAGCCTGAGTTTGAAAGAATTTCTCTAATTTCCCTTTTAAGAAGTATCATTTTGGGTAAGGATGATGCATTAATCGGTTTCTGAGGTAGTATTGGGGTAATTTTCTCATATCCATATATTCTTACGACATCTTCATATACATCTTCCTCTATCTCTAAATCCTGTCTAAACGATGGGACCTCAAATGTAATATATTTATCTTTTAGTCCGGTGTGTTTATATTCAATATTTTCGAGTAGTTTAATTAATTCCTCTGAGGTTATATTCAATCCTAATTTCATGTTAAGTTTGTTAATATTGATAGTAATTTGTTTCTTATTCCTTTTCAGGGGGTATAAATCGATTAAAGTACTTGCAATTTGACCATTACAGAGCTCTGTTATCAATTCTACCGTGTGTGAGAGTATAGGTAGGCACATATCAGGACTTCGTGATCTAGTAAAACGTGTGGAGGATTCTGTAATTATCCCTAATTCCATGGATGAACGTCTTAGATTATATCTATCAAAATTTGCTGATTCTAAGATAATATTCTTTGTATTCTCATCGATTTGTGTGTCTACCCCACCTATCATACCTGCTATAGCGATTGGGTGTTGAGAGTTAGCAATTATTAGGTTCTTATTACTTAAATTGTATATATTACCATCTAAGGTATGGATTTTTTCTTTTTCTTTGGCAGTTCTTATCACTATATGTCCCATATCTGCTTGAGTAGTATCATATTTCATGACCTTATCAAAATCAAATGCGTGTATAGGTTGTCCAGTGAGTATCATTATATAGTTGGTAATATCTACAAGATTATTGATTGGTTTAATATCCGATTTAATTAGTGCAGATTTCAACCATATTGGTGATTCTGTAATTTTAACTCCACTCATAGCAATTGCGCAATATCTTTGACAGAGTGATTCTGCTTGATTATCTACATCAAAGTTAAGACAAACTTCTGAGGGTTCGAGTTTTATTTGTGCTTTCTTATACCAATCAGGACTATCAAATTTTATACCTTGGGCCCCAGAGATTTCTCTTGCAAGACCCAAAATACCAAAGAGGTCTCCCCTATTGGTTAATGCCTTATTCTCAAGTTCAATGACTGTATCATTTAATTCATAGTAATTAGCAAAGTTCTCTCCTACTGGTGCGTCTTGTGGAAGTTTTAAAACGTGCTTATGATCTGATCCAATATCTAACTCTTTTTCAGAACACATCATTCCATTTGACATTACTCCTCGCATTTTAATAGAACTTATTACAAATGGTTTACTGGTATCAAATGTACTTGGAACTATACCTTTAGGTTTAATATATGCAACCTTATTTCCTATTTCTAATGTTTTATCCCCTGCCACGACTTCTATTAGATTTTTATCACCTATTGAAATCTGATATATATCTAATTTTTCTGCATCAGGATGCTCTTTTTTCTTTTCGATGGTAGCAATTACTATATTCTCATACTTTTTAGATAAACTAGAGTATGATTCAACCTCACCAACTCTACTTGCTAAAATTCTAACAACATCTTCAATGTTCTTTGGTAGTTGTGTAAATTGTTGAGCGATATTTAGTGGTAATTTCATATTAATACTCTCTTAAGAATTTAATACTTCCAGCCCTTAGATGTCTAATTTCTGGGATGTTGTTTTTAATCATTACGAGTCTATCAACACCAAACCCCCATGCAAAACCAGAATATTCATCAGGATCTATATTGGCAAATCTCAATACATTTGGATGTATCATCCCACAACCCATGAGTTCTATCCAACCGGTGTAGCCACAGATTGAACAACCGTTCTTATCACAGAATGGACAACTGATGGAAAATTCACAATCGGGTTCTGTGAATGGGAAGTATGCTGGTTGAATCTTAACTTCTAATTTACTTTCTAAATATGTTTCAAGGAATTCTGTAATGGTGGCAATCATGTTGGCAACTGATATATCCTTATCGACATATATTCCTTCACATTGAAAGAGTGTATGCTCATGGGAGGCATCTGTGGCCTCATTTCTATATACTCTACCTGGTATTACTGCATATATTGGTGGTGTTTTATTTGAGAGTATCCTGTTTTGCATTGTTGATGTATGTGCTGGTAATACAAAACCGTCTTCAGTCCAGAATGTGTCAAACATATCTCTTGCAGGGTGCCCTTTGGGGAAATTTAAACTTTCGAACATATGGTAATCATCGTCTACCTGCCTACATTCCACGATATCAAAACCCATGGATTTGAAAATATCTATAAAGGTATCTACTTCTTGCATTAGTATATGAGAAGAGCCTTTAAGGTCAAGTATATGGGGTTGTTTGTTAGTTTTAGTATTACAATCAAATGGTGCTGTTGGATCTATTCGTAAAGATCTTTTTATTTTGTTCTTTACTTTAGAATTATTAATCTTTTCTTCAATTAAAGTTTTTAATCTATTTATTGTTTTTCCAAATTCAGATTTTTTATCATTAGGGATATTTTTTATATTTGCAAATTTTTTAGTGAGCAGGCCTTTCTGTGTGAGATATTTCTTCTTAAGTTCTACAATCGTTAGAGTGTCTAAGTCGTTATTAATTTGAGTTTCTAATCCTCCTAGGTCTGTCATATTAATTTCTTATTGAATTATTTTTTTAATTATATATTATTATAG
>DOZG01000025.1:0-4974 GCA_003518125.1 Patescibacteria group bacterium | reverse complement strand
GTTAGTTTTACAAGCGGCATTAATTTTAGTAATCCAAAGCTTTCTCATATCACCAGCCCTTTTCTTTCTGTCATTGTAGGAGTACTGACCAGCATGCATATATGCCTCATGTGCTACTTTGTATAGATTGTTTTTGGTCATTCTATATCCTTTTGTAGCCTTAAGGATTTTTTTATGTCTTCTTTTTGTTACTTTTCCAGTTTTTACTCTCATTGTTTATATATTTACAATTTTTCTAAGCATGTTCTTTCTATTTGCCTGTGCGATTTCAACGTTAGAAGAATATCGTCTTTTAGTTTTTCTAGATCTTTTTGTTTTCAAGTGATTTTGATGGCTTCGTTTGTATAGAAGTTTCCCCTTTTTCTTTCCTTTAGGGTTAGTAAGCTTAAATCTCTTTTTTGCTGTTTTGTTTGTTTTTTGTCTTGCCATTTTTCTTATGAAATGTGATAAACATATTGCGACCTTCTCGCTTGGGATCAGCTTCAATGCTACTATATTCGGTAAAATTAGTCAATATTTCATCGAATACTTGTTTGGCTTGTTTACTTGATTGTCGCCCTTTTCGATACATAGTAATACGAACAGGATGTCCCTTTTCTAGAAATTCTAATGCTCTTCTTACTCTGGTATTTATATCACCAACATCAATTACTGGACTGAATCTAAACTCTTTCATTTCTTTCTGTTTGCTACTCACCCTATTCATTCTCTGTTTCTTATTTTGTTGATAGATATATTTTGAGTAATCCAT
The DNA here is from genome assembly GCA_003518125.1 of Patescibacteria group bacterium. Classification (GTDB taxonomy): domain Bacteria; phylum Patescibacteriota; class Dojkabacteria; order SC72; family SC72; genus UBA9296. The sequence goes on along the minus strand of DOZG01000025.1, from coordinate 4,223 downwards.
TATCTTGCAAACTGGTGGTTTAGTATTAGCTCCCACTTCCACTAAATCCAAGTCTTGCTCTTGAGCCTTTTTGAGAGCTTCTTTCGTATCCATTTCTCCTAAGTTTTCTCCTTTGTTGGTAATTACTTGGACTTTAGGAGCCTTTATCCACTCGTTTTTTTTAGGTCCATAGTTCTTTTTCTTCGTATATGTTTTATGATACGCCATTAATTAATTATTTTTATTAATTTATTTATTACCTTTATTCCTAATTTCTTCTCTAAGGTAGTCTATAAACTCTTGGTTTTTCATAAGGCCCAATTCTTTGTTGGCTCTTGATCTTACAGAGACAGTGTCTGTTTCTATTTCTTTTTCTCCAACAATGGCAATGTATGGGATTTTCATTTTTTCTGCATCTCTTATTCTTGATTGCATACTCTTATTTCTATCATCAATCTTTACTCTTATATTAGAAGCTTTGAGTAGGTCATGTACTTCGTATGCATATTTACTATGATTTTCTGAGATTGGGATGATTAATACCTGATCAGGAGAAAGCCAGAGTGGAAAGTCACCTCCATAGTATTCGATTAAGAATGCGAAAAACCTTTCGAATGATCCAATTAGGGCTCTGTGTATTACGAATGGTTCTTGTTCTTTTCCTTCAGAGTCGATGTAGGTAATATCGAATTTTTCAGGTAGATTAAAATCGAGTTGAATTGTAGAGATGGCATCTGCTTTTCCAAAGACATTTACAGCCAGGACATCTATTTTAGGTCCGTAGAAAGCTGCGTCTCCGGGTATTTCTTCAAATTCAACTTTTCTTCTTACTAACATATCTCTTAGTGTATTTTCTGCTAATTCCCATTTTGCAGGGTCTCCTGAGTATTTCTCTGATTTCTTTTCCTTGTCAGAAAGTGAAAGTACAAATTTATAATTATCAAAGCCAATATCTTTGTAGAATTGATCTAGAAGATCCATGGTTTCATCAAGTACACTTTCTAATTGATCGGGTGTACAGAATATATGTGCATCATTTTGAGTGAACCCTCTTACTCTTTGTAATCCGTGTAATTCACCAGATTTCTCATTTCTATATACTGTACCTAACTCTCCCATTTTAAATGGGAGTTCTCGGTAACTTTTTGGTTCAAGTTTGTAAACCATCATTGCTGCAGGACAGTTCATAGGTTTAAGGTAGAAAGTGTCGTTATCAACCTTTATTGGAGGATACATGGAATCTTTGTAGAACTTGAGGTGTCCGGATTTTTCAAAAAGAATCTTCTTATGAATATGTGGTGTAAGGATGTGGACATATCCAGCATCTTCTTCTAATTTAATCATGTAGTTTTCTAGTATATTTCTTATCTTATACCCTCGTGGTAACCATACTGGTAGTCCTTGTCCAATTTCTGGGATTAAAGCAAAAAGTTTTAATTGTTTCCCAAGTACTCTGTGATTTCTTTTTTTAGCTTCTTCTAATTTATGAAGATGGTCTTTTAATTCCTCTTTGGTTTTAAAAGCAGTACCGTAAATTCTTGTGAGCATTTTGTTGTGCTCATCTCCTTTCCAGTATGCACCCGCAGTTTTGAGTAGTTTAATTGCTCCTATATCCTTTGTAGTTTTAAGATGTGGTCCTCTACAAAGATCGATAAAATCTTTATCTCCAGTTGTGTAGAAACTGAGTTCTTTGTCAGGAATCCCTTCAAGGAGTTCGATTTTATATGTTTGATCTATTGCTTTTAAATATTCAAGAGCCTCTTCTCTGGACATGAATGTTTGTTCGAATGGTAAATTCTTCTTTATTATCTTCTTCATTTCCTTTTCAATCTTTTTAAGTTCTTCTTCTTCAATTGGAGAACTAAATTCGAAGTCGTAGTAAAAACCATCCTCTATTGCAGGTCCAATACCTAATTTGGTATCTGGGTAGAGTGTTAATACTGCTTGTGCAAGGACGTGGGATGCACTGTGTCTCATTTTCTCTAAATTAGAAACCTTATTCTTTTTCATAACAAAAATATATCGAAATTAAATCATAGACGGGAAAAACAGAAACAACATTATATACATGTGGTATATACTACTTTAGTGATATTTTCTTTTAACACTCCGAGTTTCTTATACATTATTGTTCATTCTAATCTTTTTTATTAATTTTTACAATAAATATCGTAATTGAGTTGAGTCCGAATTCATAGGTTTCAAATATTTGAAGGGTTTCGAGTTTTAATCTATCAAGTGGGTATCTTCTAGGATGCTTTATTATTACGACTCCTTTAAACTTTTTTTCTTCAACTGGAAGTAGTTGCGATGCAAGGTTTATTGTGTTTTGCATTTTAAATACCTTTTTTGTGTTGAATAGTTTATAGGGGGGGTCCATGAATATGATATCAAACTTTCGTTCCTTTTTTATTGCTTTAAGTAAATATTCATCAACTTTGGATTTGATTACTTCTGTTTCTGAGAGAAAACCTGTAATTAGTACATTTGATTGCAGTATATGGTATGCATTTTTAGCAGCATCAACTAGTACTGCACTTTTAGCTCCTCTTGATAGTGCTTCTAATGCAAAGGAACCTGTTCCAGCATAGAGGTCTAGGATGTTTTTTTTAACAATATCATTTCTTAGAATATCAAAGATTCTTACTTTCATTCTATCTGTAAGTGGTCTGGTAGTTTTTGGTATTTCAATCATTATATTTTTAGCTTTCCCACCAGATATTCTTACTTTTCCTGGGATAGTAGGTTCTTTGTTCCGAATACGTTCTTTTAAAAAAGTATCTTCCCTTTCATCGAATTCCTTCCAGGATCCGATTTTCCATTTTCTTTTATCTTTTCTCAGTTTTTTGAATGAAGTGTGTTTTAAACTCATATGTCAATTATACTAATTTATAGTAATTCCTTCTAGCTTTATTCCATCAATTCGAAAATGTCCGAGAGTATCTTGAAGGGTACCATTTTCCCAGTCGCTAACGTTATCATCTGTGTCCCAGAATCGGATTCTGATATAGTATGTGGTTCCATCATCAAGAAGTCGGGTTCCTGCGTATGTAAAATCTGAAGATCTTTGTCCACTAGTAATTGTGGTTGCTTGTTTGGTAGTATCCCACATAACAGTACCAGTAAAGTTTTCTAGGGTATTTACCTCTATTTCATAAGAGGCAGAGTTATCTCCGTTTGAGTCTGAGTATATTGCTGATATTGTTGGGGTTCTAGTGGAGAGCCAGGTTGGGTTAGTTTTTCCATCAGTAAGCAGATCGCTTGCATTCGGTTCTCCACTCATAATGAAATGTGCTACAGCAGACCAAGGGCTTTCTGCATCTTGACTATCCCACAATTTAATTCTCCAGTAGTACGTTGTACCGTTTAGAGAGAGAGTTGTACCATTGTATGAGATATCGGCTGTTGAATTTCCTTCTGTAACCGCAGCCATAGCTACTTTCCCAGAGTCCCACATAACAGTACCAGTAAAGTTTTCTAAGGTATTTACTTCTATTTCATAGTTTGAACTTGTGTCCCCACTATTTGCATCATTATATTGTGCTTTGAATTCAGGTGTTGTATCAGCAACTTTTGTTGGGTTCGTGGATCCTTCGGTTAATAGATTGGTTGGGGCAGTTGGTGTTTGATTGAGAGCAAAGTTGGCAACGGCAGACCAAGGGCTTTCTGCGTCACTTGCATCCCAAAACTTAATTCTCCAGTAGTAGGTGACCGCCGTGTTTAATGTAGTTCCTGCATAGGAGATATCTGGAGATCTATTACCTTTATTTGTTTCTGTCATGCTGCTTTTCCCACTATCCCACATGACAGTTCCAGTGAAGTTCTCTAGAGTATTTACCTCTATTTTATAGTCGCTTGAGGTATCTCCTGTATCTGGATCATTAAATATTGCTGAGAATTCTGGCGTTGTATCGGTGATGTTTGTAGGGTTGGTAGATCCTTCGGTTAACAAACTGGTTGGTGCAGTTGGAGTAGCGTTCTCAGTTTCTTCAGTAGAACTAACCTCTGTAGATTGTGAGGTCTTTCTTTTGGCAAAGACAGTTGTTAGATATGGTGGTAGGTTACTCGAACTAACTGCACTCCAGGTTATAGTATGACCATGATTAGTTGTACCATTAAAGTTTCCAGATTCATACCAAAGAGCGGACAGAGTGGAAACAGTTCCTGTGTTTCTAGAACCAGAGTGTGTGTGTGAATCTGATCCTCCAGTTCCTCCATATGAAGCACTTCCTCTAGGGAACTTA
>DOZG01000009.1 GCA_003518125.1 Patescibacteria group bacterium | reverse complement strand
GTAACAAAATCCTTACTCCCATACAATGCATAGATATCTGCATTAGGAAAGATATCTGCAAGTTCCAAATTTACAACATTAGCTCCACCCAATACAAACAAATTTTCAACAACTAAAGCAATTTTAAGATCTTTATTTCTCATACAGTACAACTGTACCAAATTTCTTTCTTACAGTCCCAGGTTTACTAGTAATCACAATCCCTGCAGTAAGCATTAGGAAGCCACCTAGGATAAAGGGAATATGCTTACTCTCTATTGCAGTCTGTGAAAGCACTCCAAATCTAAACTCTGCATTCTGAGGTCTGGTAGTTAACACGTTGTATGGGGGGCTTCCATCAGTCAGTAAAACTGTCTGAAATAAATCATCACCTCCAGTAAACTCCCATTCTAAAACTATCTGAGTATCCTCCTCTGTAATTACCTCAAATTCCAATCTTGCAAAAACATCTGGATCACCAGAAGTCTTATACATATCTCCACTTCCAGATTGGGTAAAACCAGTAAGCATTACAACTCCATTCGTATTATCAAGTGTACTCTCATCTGCTGGCCACTGTGCAAAAAGAGAATTATTCCTACTAGCTTTTGTAAGCTGAACCAACCTTGGATCAAAATTTAACACCATTCGTGCCTTATTTAATTCATACTCACCACTATCTATTAAAATATCCACTGTAAAACCACTCTCTCTATTTTTTATAATACCGCTAACAGGATAGGGGGAAAAAGATGGGGAGGAAGCCATAATTGCAGATGAAAAGAATAAAGGATAGAAGAGAATATTAAATATAATAAAAATTATTTGAATTTTCTTTTTGACTATCATCTTAGAAAATATTACCATAAAAGAAATAAGATTAGGAATAACTATATGGATACAATTAAAATAATTACATTATCTGTAATACAAGGTATTACAGAATTACTCCCAATATCAAGTACTGGACATTTAATACTTGCTGGGAATCTACTGGATTACGATATATCTGGAAATACTCTATTCCTCTCAGTATTACATCTTGGTACTACTCTGGCAATTATCCTCTTTTTTAGAAAAGAACTCTTCAAAAATTTCTTCACAAGAAGTAAATGGTTATTCTTTCTTAAACTCCTTCTTGCCTCAATACCAGTAGCTGTAGTAGGATTTCTATTTGAAGGATATATAACTGAACTACTCCATAAGGATATTGTAATAGCTATATCACTTATTAGTATAGGTATCCTGTTTATAATTATAGAAAATATCAAGATAAAAGCAGAGATAGTAGCTCCAGAGAATATTCCTCTATCCAAAATGCTCCTAATTGGACTTGGACAAACCTTAGCTCTAATTCCAGGGACCTCAAGATCTGGTATTACTACACTAACAGGTATGTGGTGTGGTATGGATAAATATAGTGCCTTTAACTTTAGTTTTATACTTGGTATCCCTATACTACTCGGAAGTACAATATATGAGATAGTGAAAGCCTACTTAAATATTTCTGATAGATCTATACTAACCGGATCACTATCAATAGTTAAAATGATACCTACTATTTTAGTAACATTTCTAATCGGGTATTTAGCATTACATATTGTAAAGAAATTTCAAAAGAAAAAATGGTTAACTGTATTTGGTATTTACAGAATACTGATTGGAATACTGATTCTAGTACTCGCTATATAACCTTATCCAAATTCATACCAGTCATAATACCAGGAAGATCAACACCCATTACACCAAGTACTGTTGGAGCTACATCTGCTAGTATACCTGTGGTTTTAGCACTATCACCTGTACCTATTTTCACGGCATCTCTACCATCTTTACCCTGAATCTGTTCTTTACTCTCCAATATTATAAAAGGTACTGGATTGTTTGTATGTGCGACATCTACCTCCCTTGTAATACGATTAATCATAGTCTCACAATTTCCATGGTCGGCAGTAATAATTACAGCTCCTCCCAGATCTAATGTTGCCCTAGCTATATCTGCAGTACAACTATCTGTTATTTCATTTGCTCTAACAGTAGCCCTAAAATTACCAGTATGTCCTAACATATCTGGATTAGCGAAATTAATGAGTATAAAACCGTAATTAAATCTTAAGTTTTCTTTAATACGCTTTACCGTCTCATCTCTAATTATCTGAGCACTCATTGCTGGAGTCATAGAGTAATCATTCACACGAGGAGATGGAATATTGAAAAAATCTTCTCCAATATGCTCCTTTTCTGCACCACCATTAAAGAAGTAAGTCACATGCATATGCTTCTCAGTCTCTGAAACATGCAATTGATTAATCCCGTTATCCGCAAGATATTCAGCCAAAGGCATTTTCACCTTATTCGGAGGGAATATTACCTTAGCAGGTAAACCCTCTTCATAACCAGTCATTGTTACAAAGTGTATATTCTCTGGAAAATCTCTCCTTGTGAAATGCGACCATTCCTTAACTACAAACACCTTCGTTAACTGTCTAGCCCTATCCTCTCTAAAATTCCAGAAAAGTATTGCATCATTCTTCTGTACTTTGCCAATTAACTTACCCCTTAGATCTACTGCAACACTTGGTAGAAAGAACTGATCCGTAATATCTTTAGTGTAAGACTCCTGTAACGCCTTTATCGGGTCTACAAATTTACTATTCGAAAGACCAACCATAGCATCATATGCAAGCTTAGTCCTCTCCCACCGAGTATCCCTATCCATACCATAAAACCTACCCATCATAGATGCAATATGCCCTATACCTAACTCCTCCATCTTCTTTTTTAATTTATTCAAATACCAAAAACCTTCAGTTGGAGGTGTATCTCTACCATCTAATATAATATGAATGAATGGATCTACACCATGTTCCTTACAAAGTTCTAATATTGAAAACAAATGTTTAATATGACCATGTACACCAGCAGAACTCAGTACCCCAACCAAATGTAACCTTGAACCATGGCTCTCGATATGTTTAAACATATCACTTACAACATTATTATGCTCCAACTCATGACGAGCTATCGCTTCATTAATTCTTGGTAACGACTGATACACTACCTGACCAGCACCCATATTTAAATGCCCAACCTCACTATTCCCCACAACTTCATTTGGTAATCCAACATCTGTACCAGCAGCATGTATTAATGTAGATTTCCCATATGTCCATGCAGCATCCAAAAAGGGAGTCTTAGAAGCAAGTATTGCATTACCCATCGCATCTGGATGTACCCCAAACCCATCTAGAACAATCAAAGTCACTAATCTGTCAACTTTGGTATCCTTTACCTTCTCTTTAATTTTTTTCTTACTAAAAATCCCTCCCATATGATGAATATCATTACATAGTATATAATAGAATACAATGAATATTTTGACAAAGAAAGATATAAAAAGCAGTAAGACGGTTTTAGAATCAATTATAAACTCTCTTAACCTTACCAAAAAAGAACAACAACTAAAAGAACTAGAAAAAAACTCACTCAAAGAAAACTTCTGGGCAGATAATGTAAATGCCCAATCAGTAATGAAACAGATGGAAAGAATAAGAAAAGAGATAGATACAGCGAAAGATTTAACTAACGATATGGATTCCTTAATTGAATTATATAATATGACTCAAGATAAAGAACAGCTGATGGATGAATATAATAGTATAAACAGTAAGATTAAAGAATTTCAAAGATTAAAATTTCTTTCAGGAAAATATGATAATCATAATGTACTACTGAGCATCCATGCAGGACAAGGAGGAACAGAAGCCAATGATTGGGCTCAAATGCTTCTTAGAATGTACCAAATGTATTGTGATAAGAAAGGATGGAAATATGATATTGAAAATATAGTTAGTGGAAATGAAACTGGAATATCAACAGTAACAATGAAAATACTTGGAGAATATGTTTACGGATTACTTAAAAAAGAACACGGTACTCACAGACTGGTAAGAATATCTCCTTTTAACGCACAAGGATTACGACAAACAACATTTGCTGGAATTGAAGTTGTCCCTATACTAAAAAAGATTGATACTGATATAAAGATAGCCGACAGTGATATAGAGTTTAAAGCAGTAAAATCTGGTGGACCGGGAGGACAGAAAGTAAATAAAACATCCTCTGCAGTACAAATCACCCATATACCAACAGGAATAACTGTGCATTCATCCACAGAAAGAAGTCAAGTACAGAATAAGGAGAATGCAATGAACTTACTTAAATCAAAACTTGCCAAAATATTAGAAGAAGAAAGGGTTGAAGAAATTAGTCAAATCAAAGGTAATTACAAACAAGCAAGCTGGGGGAATCAAATACGAAACTA
>DOZG01000044.1:4536-4946 GCA_003518125.1 Patescibacteria group bacterium | reverse complement strand
GAAGTACTATCACTCCTATTCTTATTCAAAAAGAAAGGTATAACCTCTATCTTTATATTAAGCTTACATATTTCATTTAAAATATCCGAGTCTATTGCAAAACGATCTACAGATAGTACAGGTAAAACTCTTTTGATAAGATCCTTTTGAAATAGTTTAAGACCACAACCAACATCTGTTATCTGTTTGGGAAGTCTTAAAAATATCCTATTTACCTGTGTTAACATATATGAAAGAAATTGTCTCTTTAAAGAAATTTCAACATTAGAATTCTTATGGAATTTAGAAGGAATTACTGCTGAGACACTATCTTCTTTAATTGCTTTGATAGCATAACCAAGAGTCCTTATTGCAATATCTGTATCTGCATCTATAAAACCGATTACATCTCCAGTAGCTCTCTGCATACC
>DOZG01000044.1:0-4475 GCA_003518125.1 Patescibacteria group bacterium | reverse complement strand
TTCCTTAGTACTATCAATATATCCATCTATAACAAAAATTAACTCAAAGTTTGAGTTCTTTCTAGTAAGGTATCCATACAGTCTTTCTAACTGCTCTAGTACCTCTCTTTCTTTTTTGTATGTTGGGAGTATTAAGGATATTTTCATTAGTAGATTAATAGAAATTAAAGAACCTTAAGTATTACCTAGAAAGTTTTCCTTTTAAGTTCTTTGCTGTACTTAATGTTGCTAATCCTAGTACAAACAATACTAATGCACCAACGTAAAAGATACTTGTATCCTCTAGGCCCGTTTGAATGGGTTCATGAGGTGGATAAGGAGTATAAGTGGTATGACTATCTGCGAGTACCATATCTACATTAAGGATAAAGATTGTAGTAACCAAAAGAGCTAATTTGTATAATTTCTTCATCATATTTGATAATAAGATTAGATGAATAGTGAAATTATATCACTTTAAGCCCATTTTGTACATACTATGGGTTGTCTGTTAATTAACTCTATTAGCATATCTAAAAATCCTGTGTGGGGAATTAAAATATTTACAGGTATAAAGGATTAGATCTGCCTCATAATCTTTAATAAAAGTAGCCTCATCTTCTGCATATATTTTATATATATACTCTCTTTGGTTCCATATAATTATCACACTATCTCCTATTTTAGTCTTTGATAGATTAAAAAATGATAGCTTATCTCTTGTAGTGTGATCCCAATATACATATCCAAATCTATGTGCAGCTAATATTATTGGTAGAGAACTATCCTCCGGAGTTCCGTAATCGGAAACCATCCATGTACCATTTCTTAAACTGTCTTCTGGATTACTACTCTCTCCAATTGGAGAATATACTCCGATTCTGGAAATAACGACATAGGGCTCTTCTGGTAATGATGGGTTAAAGTCTGGTAATGTATGACCTGTTTCTTCTACTTCTACAGGTATTATTGGATCTTCAAATACCTTCTGACTAATATTATCAATCTCATCATTTGTGAAATCTGGATTTAATCTATAGAGGATGTATGGAGAAACAGGGATAGCTATTACAATTAATGATATCCCTAGAAAAACAAAACCTAGTATTACATAGATATTAGAAAGTTTTTTGATGAATATATTCTTTTTCATACTTTATGTTACCATAATATATTAATTCTTACCCCTTAGGTACATCTCTAGTATCATTCCACTACTCTTCATTTCTAGTGCATTAACCTTACCGATATATCTGTAATGCCAACTCTCAAAACTATACCCAGTGACACTCTCATAGCCTTGTGGGTAACCAATTGCAAAACCGTATTTATATGCATTACTTACTAGCCATTTACTAGCTTTGGTATTAGTAAATTGACTTCCTAAACTATCACCTATTTCATTACTACTGAAATCTAATGTAGTACCCAACTGATGTTGACTATGCCCTGCTCTAGCAGATATCTTATCTGCACAAGATACACATCCCCCATTGTAACTAACCCAATATCTATATGTACTCTCCTGTGTACTGTATGACCTGTATGCACTGACAATACTTAAATCTATACCATCACTTGTAGCATCATCTATTAGATCTTTAAGGTCGTTGATAATTATGGATCTAAGTAAATAACTCTCCCCTCTTCTGATACCACTATTACTCGCTTTTACTAAATCAGTAGGTTTGTAAGTACTAGGTAATTGGTTTCCTTTATTCACCAAAACTAGTAAATCATTACCATTTCTACTACACTCCTCTATATTAGTTGGATACTCCCACCAATTACTGGTAGAGGGAATTAATATCTCCTCTGGCTCTGTATTTTCTATACTACTTTCTTCTGTATTTATAACTCCGCTAATTACTATTTCCTCACCATCATCCATACCTTCATCTTGGGGTAGATCTGTAACATTAAAAAAGGTTAGGATGGAAAGAATAAAGGAAATAAATATATTAAGGAGTTTAATCATATGTTGATTATACCAAAGCATCTATAGAAATATTTTTTAGGAAATCCTCAATCTTTGTATTAGAGGGTATATCAATCTTTTTCCATATTATCTTTTCTGTATAGTCAATATCTTTGAAATATGAAAGTTGTTGTAGAAAGAGTTTCTCTGAAAAGACAGTACCAAATATTTCTTTAGCTTTGTTACAAATATCCTTGATTGAATACTTCTGTAACAGAATATATAGATCTACATAATCTTTCCACTTAGAACGTCTTCCTAAAGCATACGCTTTCATCGCACCAATAGTGAGTTCGTTAGCGAGATTAATATTATCTAGCTTATTTATATCTTTTACAACAAAGGGGTATCTTAGAAAAGTTACTTTTACACTATTCAAAATACATGTATATTCGTCTAGTACATCAATTAAGACATTAATTTTACTAGTTGGGTATATTTTGTTTATACTTTTCAAAATATTTAAATTATCAAATTCCTCAAAAGTGAACAGATCTAAATCTACTGATTCTCTGTGACCAAGTTGTAGAGCTAGAGATGTTTCTCCAGCTAGATAGAAATGATTTTCTGAGAAATGATAAAGAAGTGGTAAAAGTTCTACTTGTTTTTTATTTAATATCTCCTTATACATATTTTTCTAAGAATAAATCAATATAGTTGATAACTTCAGGACGAAGATTGCATCTTTGCTTATTTCTTATTGTTTTATATATCTTTTTGAATTTCTTTCTTCTCTTAACTATATCCTTTAATTGTTCAAAATTACCATAGTTAAGGATTCTTTCCAGAAGGGCTTCCTGACTTACTTTACTTAAACTATCTTTGTCAATGTCCCAGAATATACTAGGAGTAGTTTTAGCTTGGGCAAGTAAAATTGAATGATAATTGTTAAAAATATTCATACCTAATTATACCAAATTAGTTGTTAAGTTAATAAATATTTCATATTTAATAGTATCGATTATAGAAGCCACACTTACCCACTATTAGGTCAGGAAATATATTCTAAGATAGTTTAGAATTAAATATATAAATTGTAAGGGTAGGAATATGGCATTAAAGAGGGAAGATATGGTGATAATACAGAATCAAATAGAGGAACTTTCTAGTAAAATGATCAAAATAGAATCTAAGGTATTAAAGATAGATAAGGAGAAAGAATTTGATTATCAGAAAGTATTAGCTACTATTAAATATCTTTATAGATATTACGATGATATGAGTAAGGACAAGATTACACCATAGCTACAGTAGCCACCTTGTCGTTTGCATCTACATTCATAATCTTCACACCACTAGTTTGTCTCCCTTGTGTAGGTACTGCCTTAAGACTGGATCTAATAACTTTACTCTTTTCAGAGATAACTACAACTTCTGTATCTTTTGGATTATCAAGTATTTTAGCAGCTATTACACTACCAGTCTTGGTAGTTACTTTAAATGTAAATATACCACTACCTGCTCTCTTTTGAGTACCATATTCTTTAAGTTCAGTCATTTTAGCGTAACCTCTTTCAGAGATAGTGAGTAATCTAAACTGTTCACTTTTTATAATACCCATACCAACAATATGATCTGTTTTGGATTTAAATTTCATAGCAGTAACTCCTTTAGCTGTTCTACCCATAGCTCTTACATCAGACTCTTTAAATCTAATAGATTTACCATCTGAAGTAATTAAGATAACTTCATCATTTCCTGTAGTTGGTTTTACCCACGTTAACTCATCACTTTCTTCCAAAGTTAGAGCAATTAAACCATTAGCTCTGATATTATTAAAATCAGAGATTTTTGTTTTCTTAATAACTCCATTTCTAGTAACCATGGTAAGATACTTATTCCTTCCTTTATCATCATTATCCTTACCTTCACTTACCCCACCTTTAGAATCTCTGGTTACAAATGAAGTAATTAAATCATTCTGATCAAGCTGTATTAGGTTCACTAAAGGTAAACCCTTAGCTGTTCTATTATATTCTGGAATCTCAAATACTCTTAATGTATATACTTTACCCTTGTTACTAAAAAGCATTAATTCATCCAAGGTATTACACAGAATTGCATGTTCTACGAAATCACCCTTTTTATTATTTCCACCACTCACCCCCTTCCCTCCTCTTCTTTGAGATCTATATGAATCAGGATCAACCCTTTTTATATATCCGGAATGAGTAATAGTTACTAGGGTATTCTCTGATGCAACCATATCCTCCTCATTTATCTCTCCTATCTTTCCTTTTATAACCTTAGACTTTCTTTCATCTCCAAAATTTTCTTTGATTATTTGTAGATCTGCGTCAATTACCTCCAATATCTTACCTTCACTTTCTAGTACTAAATTGTACTCTTTAATCTTTTTCTTAATATCCTTATGTTCATTTCGTAATTTCATTTTCTCAAGTGCAGCCAATCTCCTAAGTTGCATATCTAGGATAGCTTGAGCCTGTACTTCAGTGAATTTAAATTTGTCAATAAGATTGGTTTTTGCACTATCCTGAGTTTTAGATTTACGAATAGT
>DOZG01000043.1 GCA_003518125.1 Patescibacteria group bacterium | reverse complement strand
AACTCGTTTTGAGATGTAACTTCTGATTCCTCCCATATAGAGTACATATTCTTAAGGGAGTAGGTTAAATGTTCTCCCGTGTTAAATATGTACTCAATTGGTTTTACAAGAGTAAAGAAATAAGATATCATTTGTTAAGAATATTGTTTACAAATCTGCCTAGATTTAAATAAATTAATACTAGGAATGAATAAAAAAAAGGCAACCTTCCCTCCTTCAGAATTAAAAATTAAATCCTATGGAATGCTTGACATATTTAACCCGTTAGGATTTGGCAAGATAGTGCTTCGACACAACACGGAAGCTAGTAATGAACTTTTTTCACTCCTAGAATATTACTCAGAAATTGATAATGTGGGAGACAAATGGTTAAAGTCAAGGTATCCCAACAATTTAAAACGCAAATCTGTGTATCTAACCCTACAATCATTCATAAGGCAGGCAAAATCTTATTACTATGCTGCGGAAGGACAAGGTTTTAGTATTGCCCCGTTAAGTTATTTTTATTCCTTTGAAAACCTTGTTAAGGCGTACTTAACCGTAAAAAGAGGCAATACCTATAAACAAAAGGATTATCATGGGCTGAACTACCATCCTGAAAAAGATGGGAGAGTATATTTAATAAAAAGCGGAGTATTCTCGGATTTTTATAGGGAAAGTATGAAAACCACAATTTCTTCTAAGATCTCTTTAGATATTATTAAACAATTGAGCTATTGTAGAGATATCAGCTATGAATATTCCCGACTACACAATGAGGCTCCTGCTTACATCAGTGGAAAATCAGCATTTGTAGTAACAGATCCTGATAAGTTGGCTCATGTCGTTCTCGCTGTTAATCCTCCTTTACGCATGGTAACGAACAATCTATTTAAGGAAAGATTGAATAAATATTACAATAATGCTGTAACATTCAACAACTTACAAAAGTTAAACATCCTTGGAATTCCCCTTAATGAAAACCATTTATACTCGTATCACATTAGTAAGGAAGGCTGGGATAGTGGGGGCGCAAGTTTTCCACTGGATGTTTCGGAGAATGCAAATAAAGTTTTCCCAACGAATTTTTTCCCGAATTTATTAAGCAAGGAGGAACAATTTGTAGCCTTTATGCCTTTAAGAGCCAATAGGGTAATTGAATATAACGAGATAATGGCTATATATGTAGTTATGTTCTACCTAAGCAATCTTGTAAGATATTTTCCTAACAAACTTTATAAAGCAGATAGAAAAGGGGATACATGGCTTTTAAGGAGGTATGTAGAGTCAAGTCCGCTTACTATGCTTAGATATATGGTCTATCTTATTTTAGACAAACAGGTGATATTGGAGAGAATCTGAGAAAGCCGCTTCTCTTGGAGTGGTTCCATTCTCATACCCCATATATATCCTGTTTAATAGACTTTATATTCAAACCCTTTAACAAAGAACCTAATTTCAATAGCTTTTCTACAATTGGTTGCAAAACTGTCTCACCCTCCTCACCAATATTATATTTTCAATTCAAACCAACCTATTAATTCCTCAGCGTTATCTTGTAAAGTCTTATCATATTTTCCAGAGTTATATATATCTTTTAGACAATCAACATTGTATATATCTCCATATACCTCATCAACCTCTGTACAGGATTCACTTTCTTCTTCTGTAAGTAAGATATGGTCAATCAAGTTGTCTCTGTTAGATTGTAATCTGATAATGTTTTCATTTTTTGTTGCAAAGACAAAGATTTCAAAGTTTGGACTACTACCATCTGCTTGTGCAAATTCTTGTCCGTTTGAAAGGCTAAGTAAGGCAAAAGTATGGTCTGTATTGGGATAATCTACATTTATTTTTACTAAAGGGTCATATACTGCGGGAGATATGCTAGTTGCAAATGAAGGATTTGAGCCAGTCTTTAAAAATTGAGCATCCATATTGTCGTTTAAAATATTATCATATACATCATCAAACTTATCCATATACAAAGCTTCAATATCATACTTGTTAATTATATCCATTGAAAGAATAGTGCTTTGTGCTACATCTTTCTTAATTCTAACTATCCCGCTTGCTATATTAAATTCCTGGTCACCTTCTGATATAGATATGGAGGAGATGTAAGACATATCATTTAAAACAACGTCACTGCCTAAGTTAAGTTCTATAGAGTTTTCTATAGTTTCGGAATTTGTGTCATCAGATATTTCTTCTTCTACAGGAGATTGGTTAAATGAACAAATTACTGCAAGTAAACCTAGAGATATAACTAGTACAACAGATAGTATTATTAAGGATGTTTTTAATCTCCTATTCTGTTTAACTAATGTGTCTGTATTGATAGATTCTTCCATGTATTTGGATTATAAAAATTATTACTCTAGTGTAGCCATTAAAAGTTTAAGAGTCAAGAAAGAGATTAAGATGTTTAATTCTCATACCATATTTTAGGGGATTATACTTAACACTTTAACAAAGCACCTAATTCTAAAAGCATATCAACAATTGATTGCAAAACTGTCTTACCCTCCTCTTCAAATTTCCCAATTTCTTTTTATCCATTCTTTGTGTTAATATTTGGCATAAATTGTAATTTTAAAAATATGGAAGAAAGCAAGATTTCTGAAGATCCATCTGCCAATGAGAATAATTTAGATAAGAAAGAGAGGAGTATTATCAAGAAACCCTCCAAAATATTAATTATTTCCTTAATTGTTCTAGCTTCAATACTAGGAATTATCATAGTGCTTATTTTAACAAATTTAATTGATTCTGAGGTATTTAGTAAGGGTACATGTGAATATATGGGAGAGACTTATGAAGATGGAGAGAAGTTCCCTGCCGAGGATGGATGTAATACATGTACATGCGAAGGAAGTACTGGACAGGTCTATTGTACTGAAATGAATTGTGAAGATGGAGATAACTCTACAGAGGTCTTTAATCCCGAATTACCTTCTGATATTTATGAGGAGCAGATTTATAAGGAGTATACAATTGATGATACTAGATTTCTTGTATATATTCGTTCAAATATGAATTATCACCTTACAAATGATAATG
>DOZG01000055.1:4634-5336 GCA_003518125.1 Patescibacteria group bacterium | reverse complement strand
ACAATCTGTTTATCTTGTGCCATAAAGTTTATACATTTATTTTATATACAAAATACTAACACAAAGAAGAAAAGATTACGAAACTGATGAAATGGTGAGGAGGGTGAGACAGTTTTGCAACCAATTACTAATATGCTTTTAGAATTAGGTTCCTTACTTAGAGATTTAAAACCTCCCCTACTACAAATAGATACTAATACCGTGTGGGAGTGAAACTTCCCCTAAAAACTGAATTATGCCAGGAGCAAGGGAAGAGTTATACCTAGAATTGCTATTAATATCATAAATAAGAAAAAGTACAACAAGTTTCTCTTCTTTTTTTTATAGTAAATACTCAATTCCTCCTGATTAAACCAATACTTCTCATCTTTTCTCACAATAAAAGGATATTTCTTAGGAATTTCTTCTACGGGACAACCATAAAACCCCATTGATGACCACTCCACAGGAGAAATCTTAATAGCATTGTTCTTAGACAATGCATCTCTATCTTTAAAAAACTTAGCCATTTCTGCAATTGTATCCTTATAATTAACAGGTATAAAATACATAGACATGCGTTTCTCTGATAAATTTATTTAAAATAGTATAACATAGAAATAATACAGTAAGGATAATATTGGTGAGCCGCCTGAGACTCGAACTCAGCACCTACTGCTTAAAAGGCAGTTGCTCTAGCCAGATGAGCTAGCGGCCCAGAAC
>DOZG01000055.1:0-4478 GCA_003518125.1 Patescibacteria group bacterium | reverse complement strand
TACCTTCGCAAGTACTGAACCACAAGCAATACTGTAATGATAAAGATCACCCTCCTTAATCTTCATTGTAGGGTAATCATCTATAAGCTCTACATTAAGACCATCTACGATAATATAATCTACCTTACTACCAATCATCTCCTCAACACCCTTTAATGCAATACTCATTGCCTTACAAACCGCATATTGTATTCCAAAATCATCTATCTCTTCTGCAGTAACCAATCCAATACCCCAACCCCACACACTCTCCTTTATTAAATCAAAAGCCTCCTCTCTTCGTTTTCTTGTCATCTTCTTACTATCCCGTACAGTACCGATAATCTTAGTGTCTGGAGTTATAACCACAGCACCTGCAGCTACTGGACCTGCTAAAGGTCCCCTACCAGCCTCATCAATACCAACAACTACCTTAAACCCCTGTTTCCATAACTTCTCTTCTAATTTAATATCTGGATATATCACTAAAACCTACTATTCATTTTATCCTTTTGATATGTTACCATATTCCTATGAAGAAACTCATCATAGCCATACTACTCATCTTCGGAGTATTCTCTACTCCCTTAATCGCACAAGAAGATGCAACCCAAGAAAATACCATTGAAGTGGAAGATGAAACCACTACACTCTCAGAGGAATTAAATGTTTCAGAAAGTAACTCTGACATCGGATTCTCCTCAATCCTGTTTGCCACTCTTACACCTACATTACTAATTGTAGTTGCATACCTCCTTATCAAAATGAGTAAAGAGTAGTTTTACATATCCTCTAAATATGCTACTATGTAGATATATAATTTAAGTAGATTTATCTATGGATAATAATACAAGATCATTTTTCTCAGGTTTAGTTTTCGGTATTGTTGCAGGTGCAGTTGCAGGAGTACTACTTGCTCCAAAATCTGGAGAAGAAACTAGAGAAGACCTTAAAAAGTTTGCTTTAGAACTCGGGGAAAAGGCAACAGAACAATATAATAATGCTAAAGCTGAAATACAAAAGAGAGTTATCAAACTCAAAGCTGCTGGGAAAAAGATAGATTTTGATATATACAAAAAGTTAGTAAATGAAGTTGTTGAGGAATTTAAAAAGGATGGAGTTGTTACAGCAGATGTTGCTAAGAGATTAGGTAACCAATTAGGTGGAGATTGGGAAGTAGTTAAAACATCATTATAGTACAAAGTCCCATATATGAAAAAGAAGATTTCTATTATCTGTGGAGGACCCTCTATGGAGTATGAGGTATCTTTGAGTTCAGCAAAATCCTTTCTTAAGCATATAGACAAGGACAAATATATTCCATATATATTCTATATCTCCAAGGAAAGAACAACCACATTCTTTAAACCAAAGAGCAATAATAAAATTGAAATACCTTCTAAAAATGATTTAAAGGATCTTTTTGAAGAACTTCCAAAACTCAAGAATATGTATATGAATATTCTTTCTGTACATGGAGAATTTGGAGAAGATGGTACATTACAAAATATCTTAGAATACTTCCATCTTCCATTTACTGGATCTAATTCGAAATCTTCTACTCTATGTATGAATAAATATAGGACAGGAGAATTAGTGGCCAGATCCTTATCGAATGAAACAGTAATGGTACCTCATACAAAGATATTTAAACTCAAAGAGTTATTTAATAGTTACAAACTTACCAAAGATATTTGTATTAAACCTAATAGTAAGGGCTCAAGTATAGGAGTTTATCTTATAAAAACCAATGATGCTCTTAAAAAAGCTTTTAAAGAACTAAAGAAAGATTTTTCATTAAATGCAAAATTTATTGTACAACCTTTAATAGATTACGATATAGAAGTTAGTTGTGGATGTTTAGAAAAAAAGGATGACGATTTTATCGAATTACCTCCTATCGAGATAATTCCAAAAAATTCTGATTTCTTTAACTACAAAGCTAAATATTCAAAAGGTGAATCGAAAGAAATTACTCCACCCAAACACATCTCACTAAAACTATCTAAACAAATTTCTAAACTAGCTATTGATATCCACAAGCTACTTCATTGTAATTTGTACTCTAGATCTGATTTCTTAATCAAGGGTAATATAATTTACTATCTAGAAACCAATACCTTACCTGGTATGACTGCTACTTCCCTAGTTCCACAAGAAGCTAATGCTATAGGTATAAATTTTACACAATTAATAGATTTCTTAATAGAAAATAGTTAAAATATGAACATGCGAGAGTAGTTCAGTTGGCTAGAATGTCTCCTTCCCAAGGAGAAGGTCGCGGGTTCGAATCCCGTCTCTCGCTCCAATACCATCTAGAATGTTAACCCCTCATGTGTTACAATACTGTTACTTAGCTGATGTAGCTCAGTTGGTCAGAGCATTCCCTTCGTAAGGGATTGGTCGGTGGTTCGAATCCATCCATCAGCTATTAATAAACATATGAAAATACCAAAATACACATTAACAAACCTAATGCTCAAATATATAGTTAAATACGAACTATCAATCTCTGAATTAAACAATACAGACCTACCCAAAGATTTAGAAAAACCCCTGATTGAAAAACTATACGCAGAAGAAATAGACAACATTGCACAACTAGTAGCCTTTCCAATCGGATACAACACTGCACTCAAAATACTAAGAGGACAGGAACACACAACAGGAAGAAGTAAAAAGAAAGTGTTTAGTAGCTTTAGGAACTGCAGAGACTATATTAGAAAATACAGTAGTACTACCACACTCAAACCCAGTATGGAATTAGCAATGCACTTAAACAAAATACTCACTAGAGGTTGGAATGATGATTGGGATCAGGGAAGAATAAAGGATTTCTCTGAAAAGCCCAATGATCTATACGATACATGGTACACACTTCGAGATTACTACCCCAGTACCGATATGGAAAGTCATTTCAATGAAATCTTTAGATGGATAGCGAATAGCGATGATAATACACATAAGTTAATACAATTCGCCGTATTAACATATGAATTTATAGAAAAAGCACCATTCTTTGCAGGCAATCAAATGACCACTATACTAATACTAGAACTACTTACTAAAGAGTATGAATACAACCCTAGTATACTGTTCCCATTTTCTAAATCTATCAACTTTATCAATGAAGACCTTAAATCCGCATTTAAGATCTCTAAGGGAAAAAACGATTTAACTACATTCATAGAAGCATTCCTCTATACAATGTCTCTTACTGTCATCGAAACTACAAGAGAATTCACAGAGATATACAAGAGTAAAATTTTAAAATATCCTAAAATGACTGAGGAATTAAACTCCAGACAGATGAAAATAGTAGAGTATCTTGAAATAAATAAGAAAGCTTCAAGAAGAGAATTAACCACAATGATGGGAGTCTCTTTTATGACCATCTTTAGAGACTTCCAAGAATTAATGGAAAAAGGATATGTAATACAAAAAGGAAAAGGAAGAGGAACACATTACAGACTTAAAGAAGATGAAAATATTGAATTAGATACTCCAAATAAGGAATTACCAATATTTGGAAATAATGAAAGGGATATTAAAGTATTCTAAAATCTTGTAGAAAGACCCATTTCTTGCTAATATTCAAACATGGAAAACAGTAAATATGATATAGTTGTTGGATTAGAAATACACATCCAAACAAAAACAAATTCAAAGATGTTCTGTCCATGTCCAACTGGATATTTTCAAAAAGAGCCCAATACTCATGTATGCCCAGTATGTTTAGGTCTACCTGGGGCATTGCCAGTACCAAACAAACGAGCAATTGAACTCTGTATACTAATGGGACTCGCAACTAATTGTGATATTGACCATGAAATATATTTCGATAGGAAACATTACTTCTACCCTGATCTTCCCAAAGGGTATCAGATCAGTCAATACAAACGACCAATATGTTCAGATGGATATATTAAACTTTCAGATACTGTTGTAGAAATTGAAAGAATTCACCAAGAGGAAGATGTCGCTAAATCTACACACCATACCGAACAAGATAGCAATAAAGCCTATTCTCTAATTGACTATAACAAATCTGGAGTACCCCTTATCGAAATCGTAACCAAACCATGTATTAGATCTGCATCCCAAGCTAAAGAATATGCTACCAGAGTCAGACAGATAGCTAGATACTTAAATATTTCAGATGCAGACATGGAAAAAGGACAGATGAGATGTGAACCTAATATCTCCATACAAGAGAAAGGAAAGTGGGAATATAAAAATGGGGTAATACTCCCAATTGGTGATTACGAACTTAATGCAAAAGTAGAAATTAAAAATATTGGTTCCATTACCGCAGTAGAGAAGTCCATAGAGTATGAAGTTGAAAGGTTAATTAAAGAGTTAGAGTCAGGAGAGAAAGGTATACAACAAACAAGAGGTTGGAATGCTGACAAAGGGATTACAGAATTCCAAAGGAGTAAAGAAACGGTGGATGATTACAGATATATGCAAGAGCCTGATATTCCTGTCATTAATATATC
>DOZG01000059.1 GCA_003518125.1 Patescibacteria group bacterium | reverse complement strand
GCAAACTTTATTCTTCTCAGCTACTATGTCAAGAGAAGCAGAAAAAATTGCTAATACACTTCTTTCTAATCCAATTAGAATTCAAGTAGAAAAAGAATGCCCATTAAAGAATGTCGATCAAGATATTGTTAGGTTTAAAGGATCTAATGAGAAAGTTAATGTTCTTATGAACTTACTAGATAAAGATGAATTCAGTAAAGTGTTAATATTCTCTAGAACTAAAAGAGGTACAGATAAATTATCTAAACGATTATACGAAGAAGGTTTTAGAGCAGATTCTATCCATGGAGACAAATCACAGAATAAGAGATTAGCCGTTATGAGAAAATTTAAAACAAATCAAATAGATGTCTTAGTTGCTACAGATGTAGCTGCTAGAGGTCTAGATATTCCGGATGTATCTCATGTTATTAACTATGATGAACCAGAAAACTATAAAGACTACATCCATAGAATAGGTAGAACAGCAAGAGCAGGTAAAAAGGGATGTGCTTTAACCTTTGTAAGATAAACCAAAAAGCTATTCTATGCTTTATCTATAACCTTCGAAAACNNNATACTCTTTATCATTGGAGTAGTAGGAAGCATAATACTCCTAAAAAAGGAAGGATAATTGTACATATAGGTAACAAAAGTGCAGAGCACCGGACATTCTCCGGAACACCAAACCACTTAAACTGTAAACAGAATTAGTAGCTCCATAACCCGAAGGAAATAGAAAGATGATAAGTTCTAATAACTTACAATACTCTGCATAACATGAGATATAATCTCAAGCCTTATTAAAGATCTAGTTAAATATAAACTACAAAAAAGTAATTGTCAAGTATTTTAACCTTAAAATTGTGGCTTATAGTAATTTCACTGAATACAGTTTTTAATGATATAATCCCAATATGAAAATTCCTACGAAGAAAATACCAATAATCCTTATATCAATTTCCTTATTTCTTGTTTTAATACTCCTCTCTCACCAATACTCCTCATCCGAAATATCAACATATATATCAGATACTGGTATATACACCCCCATGATTTACATCCTTATTCAGATAGCAGGACAGATCTTTGCTCCGCTAAGTACTTCCGCTTTATTCGTAGCAGGCTATCTACTATTTGGACAAACAGCAACCCTCTATTCAATAATTGTATGGACTATCACATCCATTACAAACTTCTATATCGCTCGTAAATACGGTAACCATGTCCTTAAATTCTTCTTAGGACAGGATGGAGTAGAAGAGGTTAGAAGAATTACTAAAAAATTAACTGATAAACATCTCATCATTCTTAGACTGCTTACTTTCTACATTAATGATTTTGCATCATATGCTTTTGGATTAACCAAGATCTCATTTAAAAAATATTTCCTAGCCACAATCGTAAGTATGATCCCCTGGTCAATTGTAATGAGTATACTCTCGAAGGATGGGGACACATTACTAATGATAACACTGAAGATCTTTTTAACTATGATACCTTTTGCAATAGCAAACTATATATTCTTTAAATCTTCAAAATCATAATTTGACAGTAATTTGATTTTACTGTATCTTTAAGTCTTAGGATGAGTGACCTAAGAAAAGTTTATAAAAAGAAAAAAAAAGAAATCTTTTTAAATGTTAATATCTAAAAGACCAACAGGTCTTTTTTTTTTGGTAAATATGAAAAAACAAATTAAAAATATACTCATAACAATTACAATAATAGTAATAATGTTAATCCTCTGGGAACTCTTAATTACACACTTCCATATACCAAAAAGGATAGCACCAAAACCATCTGATCTAATCGATTTCATACAAAAGGAATTCTTTACATCTCACTCAACTAAATATCAAACCATACTCACTAAATCTCTCTACAGCCTTAAAGATGCACTAATTGGATTTACTCTAGCACTAATAATTGGATCAGGATTAGGTATACTACTCTCTCAAAACAAAACAATATATTCCTTACTCTTTCCATTTCTCTTTCTTACACAATTGATTCCAATACCAGCACTTGCTCCAGTATTAGCAGCAATTTTAGGATATGGATATTCTACAAAGATACTACTCATTGTACTATTCACAATATTTCCAATTATAATCACAATGAGAAATACCATTCTTAACATTCCTGAGAACTACAAACAATTACTACATACATATACCCAAAAACCAATTATCCTTTTCAAATACCTCATACTACCATCTCTAGTACCTCCATTACTTTCGATAATGAAGATAATATGTAGTGCAAGTATAGTAGCAACCATAATTACAGAACTACCACTCTCAGTCAAAGGTGGAATAGGAAAAGATATATACAACTCCTTTAACAACCAAATAATAGCTAGAGTATGGGTAAGCGTAATACTCATTTCGTTAATTTCACTTATTTTCTTTAAGCTACTCTCATACCTTGAAAAATATATAAACACAAAATACAAATATGGAAAATTTAAAAGCTGTTAGTATAAAAAAACTAAGTGCAACCTTTGATGGAAACGGAAAGCATCTACAAGTATTAAACAATGTAAACTTCTCTATTAAGAACGGCTCTTTCACCTCCATTATCGGACCATCAGGCTGTGGTAAATCTACACTCTTCAGACTAATTAGTGGATTACCTACAAAAGACAGCTGCAAAATAGATGGAAAGATTAGAATATATGGTAAGAAACCATTAACTGCATGTAGCGATAAAGATATTGGTTTAATATTACAAACACCTACACTCCTTGAATGGAGAAATGTAGCTCAGAATATGAAATTACCATTAGAAATCATGGGGTATAGTTCAGACAATAGTAACAAGAAAGTAAAAAATCTTCTTAAACTACTTGAACTGGAAGAATTTGAAAAATACAGACCAAGTGAACTCTCCGGTGGTATGCAACAAAAGGTTTCCATAGGAAGAGCCCTAGCATACAACCCAGAACTTCTACTCATGGACGAACCATTTTGTGCATTAGACGAGATTAATAGGAGGAGAATGAATAATGAAATTATCAATATATGGAAGAAAACTAAAAAAACAATTCTCTTTATTACTCACAGTATAGAAGAGACTGTATACCTTTCACAAAAGGTAATAATACTTACGAACAAACCATCAACTATACATAAAATTATTAACATTGACCTTCCTTACCCAAGAAGTGAAGAACAGGATAGTTCTAAATATTTTAAATATATTAAAGAAGTCAGAGGATGTCTAGATGAAGCAAGTCATTAAGAAAAA
>DOZG01000015.1:4067-4425 GCA_003518125.1 Patescibacteria group bacterium | reverse complement strand
GAAAATGAAAGTTGAGAATTTTATTAATAACCTACAGTAGATTCTGCACCATTAAGCTTTTCGTCTACTAATTCCCGAAAGGGATTAGGTTCTTCAGTTTTATCGACGCCTCCAAGAAGAACTCCAGTATTACCTCCTCGTGCGTCACTTATAGCATCAGAACTACTTGTAATGTTTAGAATCTCTTCAGGAGATTTAGGTATAATATTATTACTAGAATCAATCGGAAAGGACTCCATAACAACATCGCCCCCCTCATTTGTACTCGTAGGAGTTTCTACCGGAATATTGTTTTTTATTTCTGTTTGTGGGGTCACGGGTGCAGTTCCTCCATTTATATTATTACTCATAACCTATA
>DOZG01000015.1:0-3946 GCA_003518125.1 Patescibacteria group bacterium | reverse complement strand
CCTAACCCTACCTCAACCTTAATTAAATTTCTAGTAGTATATACACTAACCGGTATTAAAGTTAACCTAGCTTGCTTTAACTTACCCTGTAATTTATTAATCTCTGATCGTTTAACCAAAAGCTTCCTACTCCTACAACTATCATAGTCAGAACTACCATCATACTTATACTTAGCAATATCTGCATTCACTAACCACAACTGATTATCAATCACCTTCACATATGCATTAGAAAGATTACACCTACCACCTCTGATGGACTTAACCTCGGCTCCAGTCAAAACAATACCTGCCTCAAAGGTATCCTTAATCTCATAATTGAAATATGCTTTCTTATTAGTAATTTTCATTCTTGATTATACTACAAACCTATTCTCCATACAGTATTTCCATCAAGCATATACATATATTCCTCACTCCTATCTACAACTAACTCCTTTACATCATCCCACATACCATCATTTGGTCCCCTATATATATATTGACTCAAAAGAACCATTTCATTGGGATGTAATTTATCATTGTATGAATCTTTCGGCTTTTCAAACCTCAAAATTCGTTTATTTGTACTATCATACACATATAGACCAAAATCTTGATTTACAGTAGTATCACCACAACACAAATCACCAAGCTCACCATTAAAACCAGTAACAGTAACTGGTGTAGGTTCTCCAAATGTAAACCTTAACAACCCTTCATTACCAGATGAAAGTGCATAAATACTAAAATCTGCGAAAAAATCTGTAGTACCCATAAGAGCGTCATTCTCTACAGACACTACAGTACTACTGCTATATCCAGATCCATAATTTACACTCTTTAAAATCTTTCCATTGTTACTATCTAAATAGTAGAGATTATCAGAGTAAACACCAAATTCAGAAACCTTATCAATCTTTATATTCCCAATACCAGCACCAGTTATTTTCTCAAAAGGTCCCCAACCAGAATCCTGCTTAGAAGCCTTCACTACCCCAGAAGTTTTATCGTAAACAAAAATACTAGAATCTTCCCCTATATCTACATACATAGGATTCTTCAAAACACCGTCATTGTCTGCCATTTCTTTACTATCTTTGGAAAAAATAAACACCCTATATACCTTTCCCACTCCACTGTCTGTAAGTATTAAAATCTCATTCCCAGAATCATCGATAAGGTACTTCATATCCTCTAACTCAGAACCTTCATCGAAAAAACCTATAAGAGATTCTGGTGAGACTTCAACCCTTCGATACAGACTATCTTCTACACCCAAAACTTCTTTCTCAAGACTATTCAATTTATCAACATACTCCTGATCTATACCATCGGGAACTTTATCTAATAGGTTCCCTATAGCAAAAATATCTGTTTTAGCACCTTCCCTATCCGTACTTAATTTCTCTTGCGCACTACTTAATTTACTCTCAACCTGTCCAAATATCCCATCAACTCTCACATGTAACTCCCTCAACACTTTCTGTTTTCTTGTGTACTGATAACCACCAACTACAACCACAATAGTTAATGCAGCTAATATTGCTATTCTAAATCTCTTTGTCCTCAAATCTTTAGTTTTATACCCATCAACCTTAATACTGGGAGATCCCCTCTTTCCAAGTCTCATCTCAGAAGCTTTTGCGGCATATCTCTTAAACCATTTCTTGTTACCCAATCTTTGTCCCAAAAGTCCAATTACTTTAGAAAAAATATTTCTAAAGAATTTTGATATACCATTGAATACTCTCCCAAAGAAAATTCCAATCTTCTTGAATATATCAAAAAGAACAGCTATATTCCCCCTAACATCAAACTTCTTAATCTTAAACTTTTTTACTTTTACCCTTTTTCCCTCTTGTAAAGGCTCAGCCTGAATAGGAGTTTTTTCAGAAACCTTTTCTTTAATATCATCAGGAGTTGCATATACACTCTGTTTGATAAGAGCCACCTGCTCTGCATCATCCTCTTCCTTAATATGAATACATAGTAACCCTTGATCTAGAAGTAATGTCTTTCCAAGTATATTAAGTCCTTTTAATATATCTTCTTTACAACTCTTCCCTATTAAAAGATGCATATTCTCAGTAAGTAAAGAATTCGTTGAGATAATGACAAGATCATCACTACCTATAGCAAAACCAGCTGTTTGTGCCTTATTCTTATCCAAAACATCCACAACATTAACAATCTTCCCCGCTTTGTAAGCAAATATCTCATTTTCGCCAATATTTGCTAAATATATCCCCTCTTTTGTAGTAGCAACAATTACAAGACTAACATCAATTCCAACCTGCTCTAAACTTTTACTGTTACGCATTAGATCCTTTAATCTTCTCGTGAACTCTGTAATAGCAGATTTAAGGGACTCCGAAGTAGATTTGATATTAGAGTACATATATCCTTCAACTACACCATCCCAGGCCATATGAGCAACCCTTTCTGCAGGAAAATCCCCACCACTTGAAATTTCTAAGAAACCGTATAACTCTCCTTCCTTTGTAGTTTTAACCCCAGATGTCTTTACATACCTAAACACACCAACAAAGGTGTTGCTCTGTTTACTATTCTGAATATATCGTAAAGCAGTAATTGGCATGTGAATATTTTAAAGTAGAATTAATATGAATGCTAATATTGAACCCCCTGCAGAAACAATTAGGTTAAAGGTAATTATTGTTTTAATAATACTGTTTTCCGCAATATCAACAGTATCCTTAAGTACTCGAATCTTTAGGATGAGCATGAAAGAATAGAGTATGATTGCAAAAAGAATAAATCCTACAAGTAACTTAACAAACCCTCCTGTAGAAAAGAATCCTAAACTTAAATTTCCGTATGTATCAGTGTAATTGATGTCCATATTTACCTCCTACAACTTCCCCTTATGGGCAAGATCAACTAAATTATTAATCACATCCTGAACCCCTCTTGGTTTCGGTATAAAAGTAAGTGTTAAGTCTACACCCTCCCCTGCGGTATCAATAAAAATATTTCCAATATCAAATACAGAACTAAGTGGGCCTACACTATCATGACTTACATCCTGAATTCTTCTCCAAAGGATTTCTGTATATACATGATGAAATACACTCACAACATTCAATGCAACAACTCTCTTATCAGTAATTATCGCTACATTGTAATACCACTGCATTAAGGCAGTAACGATAATGTTTACAGACATGACAACAGAAGCAACAAAAAGACCTAGATATACAGTAGATGCACCATATATATTAGACATATTTCTAGTGATAAATAACAACCCTAATGGTATTAATGGAATAACAACTGCAAAAAATATATGAGTAGCATACGCACTCCAATGCTTTCTAATTACAAGTATAATTTCTTCATCTTTCTCCTTCCTAACAAATTGAACATTTTTAGGAAAAATCTGAAAGGATTTATCCTTATCTTTTCTATTCACAAAGCTTTCAATAAATGAAAATTCCTTCTCTCTAAACTTTCTTGGTATGTTCGTTTCCTGCACCATAATATGTATTAAGATATCACAAAACTAGCTTTAGAACAAGAATTAATGCAGCTACTTTTTCTCAACATTGACATGTACAAATCCACTTTGAGGGATTCTCAAATGACCTGGAGCCCTCATATTGTAAATTGTTTTGAAATCATTTCCACTCATAGAAAATGATCCTGCGTTAGTGTAGAAAGTGACATTACTTGTAGATCCATTACCACTAGTTGTAACTACAGTCGAAACTGAAGTAACAGGTTTAGTAGCTAAACTCCTTAATTCAGAGTGAGAATATGGATTAACACTTGATGGGGGATTTCCCCTTAAACGACAGGGGTCATTGATAGTGATAGGGACTATTCTGTTATCACTCCTACTATGTGCAACCCATACTTGATATGCGTTAATAATGTCTGATATTTCTGCTTGAGTTAACCAAGGATTACGATAGCAACTATCCCAATTTACAGAATTACCATA
>DOZG01000070.1 GCA_003518125.1 Patescibacteria group bacterium | reverse complement strand
TTCACTATAACGCTACTTTTACTAACATTAAAGTATTTACTTAATATATCAATGAGCTCAATATTAGCCCTACCATCGATCGGTAGACTTTTCAGTGATACAGTATATGTACCATCTTTTGATAACGATATATGCTGAGTTTTTGAATTTGGTTTAACCTGAACCTTTATCTTCACGGTTCTACTTTTTCTTCCTCATAAATGCTGGAACATCTAAAGGGTCTTTACTATCTAAATCTATAGCAACAGAACTCTTCTTCTTTTTCTCTTTTGAGTCATCACTGTCTAAATCCTCAGAAATATCAAATTTTAATCCTCCAGATAGTTTCTCACTTTTGGATTTAGATTTATCTTTATCATCCCCTTTCAATTTACGATCCATATTGGGTGTTGTAAAACCAGAGAACATGTCAGTGATCTCTCCATCTTCAATTGTTGAAGAAAATACTTTCTTATCCTCAGATTTTGTAATTGAATCAGAAGGAAGTCCTGAGTCGGTTTTATGAATTCCTGTAGCAACAATTGTTATTATTATCTCATCTGCAAGTTCCTCATTTATTTGTGCACCAAACTTTATATTTGCAGATGGATCTACAGCTTCTTTGATAAGGTCTGAGACCATACTAATTTCTGTAAGGGAAAGATTTGCTCCTTCGATATTATAAAGAATACCAGTAGCCCCTTCTATAGACATATCAAGTAGAGGACTAGCAGTTGCGAGTCTTGCAGCTTTCTCTGCCCTACCTTCTCCACTAGCACGACCTATACCCATAAGTGCAGTACCTGCATTCTGCATAACAGATCTTGCATCATTGAAGTCAGCATTAATATACCCCGTTTGACTGATAAGATTTGAAATACTACTTACACCTTCAGCAAGAACAGAGTCTACCATTCTCATGGCATCAATAAAGGATACAGTATCATCTACAATTTCTAATAACCTTTGATTCGGAACAACTATCAATGTATCTACCTTATCCCTCAATGCAGTTAGACCATCTTCAGCAACCTCTTTTCTTTGAACACCTTCAAAGTCAAATGGTTTTGTTACAACAGCAACAGTTAGTGCTCCCATATTCTTTGCAACCCCAGCAATAATTGGAGCAGCTCCAGTACCAGTTCCACCACCCATCCCTGCAGTAATAAATACCATATTAGAACCCTCTATCATCTCTTGTATTTGATCTAAACTCTCTTCTGCAGCCTGAGCTCCCAATTCGTGATTACCACCTACCCCTAAACCTTTTGTTAAATCCTCACCTAACTGCAAGGTTGTAGGTGATAATGACTGTTTAAGAGATTGAGCATCTGTATTAAAAGCTAAAAAATCCACGCCTGGAATATCATAATCACTGATCATGGTGTTAATAGCATTACATCCACCTCCACCAATACCAATGACCTTGATGTTCACCACATTATCTGCACTTGTTGTAACTAGCATTGTAATTAATTAAAAAATTATTAAGGCAGTAATGACTTGAACCAATTTGTAATTTTACCAAAAACGCCACTCATATCAACTTTCTTGTTTTCTGGGTTAATCTCAACCTCATCATCTAAAGCGTGTTTGATAAGACCTTGAACGCATGAATATGATGGATCTGAAATCTCCTCAGTCATTCCAGTTAATCCACTAGCATAACCTATTCTAGCGGGTACTCCAAAGACACCTTGGGTAAACTTAGTAATACCATTGAGTAAACTTGTACCTCCTGTTAATACAATACCTGCGGGCATAGCAATATCGTAGCCAGCCTTTTCAACATCTTCTTTTGCCATATCAAATATTTCTTCACACCTTGCCTCTATAATATCTTTAAACATTTCTTTAGTTACCGTCTTTTCTGTCTTAACACCAATCAAAGATAAATCTAACTCATCTCCTTTTGGTTTATCACTTTTCTTTTCCTCATCAATCTTTCTAAGTAATGCTGGAGTTTTATCTAGCTTTGAACTTTTACGCTTGGATTTATCTGAAAGTAAATCATCCATATTTATCTTAATCTTCTCTGCATCCTCTAATGATACTTGAAGACCAATAGCTATATCACTAGTAATATTTACACCACCCAAAGGAATACTTCCACTATATATTATCGCTCCCTCTTGAAAAATGGCAATACTAGATGTACCAGCACCAATATCTAAGAGAGTAACACCAAGTTCTTTCTCTGTATCAGTAAGAACAGCAGCAGCTGATGCCCATCCAGTAAAAACAACATCAAATACATTAAGACCTAACTGTTCTACACATTTTTTAAGATTCTGCCAATATGAGTTAGGTGCAGTAATAATATGTGTTTCTACTTCCAATCTTCCACCACTCATACCAATCGGATATTTGATTCCACCCTGATTATCAACCATAAATTCTCTTGGAATGATATGAATAGGGTTTAAGTTCTCTGGCAAGGATAGGGTACGAGCATTTTCAATAGCTCGATATGTATCATCTATTGTAATCTCTGAACCAGATACTGCAACAACACCTTTATTATTCAAACTAGTAACTAAATCTCCATTAATAGACACATAGACATCTGATACTGTAACACCTGCCATTCTTTCTGCAGCATTTACACTTTCAGAAATTGCATTAGTTGCCTCATCAATATTTATAACAACACCCTTCTTAATACCTTTACTTGGATAAGAACATACTCCAATAACTGTAGGTTTGTGATCATCTTCAACTGCAGATATCACTGTAGTTATCTTAGATGTACCTACATCTATTGCTGTAATAATTTTACGTGCCATTGATTTTAGTTAATAAAAATTACTTTAAGAAGTCCCCTGTTTTCGTAGTAATAATATAGTTTAAAATAGAAATAGATGCAAGAGCTTTACAATAGCTCCATAACTGGTCTTTCAAATCTCATATCTAAAAATTTGTAATCCATCCCCTCCATATTAACTCTTTCTAATATAAGATACAATTTTGCCAATTGTATATCGAAGTCATTTGCAGATTCAATAATGATTTCTTTCCCATCATCAAATATCTTGAGGATATCTTCATCTACCTCAATTATAGCTACATTCCAACCAAACTCATTCAATATCTGTACTACCTGAGAGATTTCCGTATCAAATATTAATTTTCCATCTGCAATAATACTCTGATTTGAGAGTAATTTAATACCATTCTCTAAATCACACAGTTCGTACTCAGAGATATTTTCTAGTATTAAACCCTCTCGGGAGAATATATAGCAGATTTCTTTGTATTCGAGGTAGTATTTAGGTTTATACTCTTCAACTGTAATAAGTATTTTATTAGGGAATATCTTCTGAGCAGTTACATCTTTAACATAACCATCACTGTCTACTATATCTTGTTTTAATTGTTCTAAATCCAGTAGGAAATAGCTTTGTCCTAAGTATTGGTTAGTAGTCTCTTTCAGATTGATTATATATTCTAATTCAGTATCATTTTCTATACTTTTAATCTTAAACACTCCTATCCAAGTAAGGATAGATATTGTAAAAATGAGTAAGAGGATTGGAATAATTGGTTTGAGTATTTTAAACCATTTCTTACGGGATATTCTTTTTAAAAAAGATATCTTTGTTATATTCTCTGATTGAGTATTATGACGGTTTTTAAATTGATCAATTTCCATATGTTTATATTAGCATATGTCTGGTAGGTATTGGAGCGAGAGACGGGATTCGAACCCGCGACCTACACATTGGCAATGTGTCGTTCTAGCCAACTGAACTACTCTCGCATAATGGTGCCTAGACCCAGGCTTGAACTGGGGACCCCATGTTTTTCAGACATGTGCTCTACCAACTGAGCTATCTAGGCATTACCTACATTATATACTGTTTTTTACTAAACCTTCAACCTCTCTCCTAAAATTCTCCCTACTAAACCTCTTAACACTCTCTCGTATGATATCAATATCCCAATCTATACCAACTAACTTATTTAAACCTTCCTTAAAACTATCTAAACTATTCTCCTTATAAAAAATACCATTCTTTCCATCAACTACACTCTCTGTATACCCACCCTTCTTTAATGCTAATACAGGAGTACCACAACTCATACTCTCTACTGGAAATATTCCAAAATCTTCAATTCCACAACCTATAAAACCACTTGCATTAGAAAGTACTTCCCATTTCCTCTTTTCAGAAACTCTACCCAAAAATTCTACATTCTTACATCCCCTAGCCAATCTCTTTAATCTCTTACTCCCCCTACCATCCCCTACTACCTTTAAATTAAACTTTAATCTCTTTGCACACTCAATCAGAAAATCTCCACCCTTGTTCTCCGCAAAAGGAGCACCAGCTACAAAGTAATTTTCTCTATCCTCATACCTAATTAAACTACCATCATACAAATTGACAGGGGGATATATGACACCATCGACATCTCTACCCCAATATCTCTTACACCTACTACCTATGAATTTAGAGCTGGAAATTAAAATATCAGCTCTTTTGGAAGAACCAACATCCCAAATACGTAAATAGTTGAGAAAAGGAGCTTTTAGCCACCTATACTTACTATACATCTCTCTTAAATCCCACAGAAATCTCATAGGAGTATGAACATATGCAATATGCAGTGTATCTTGTGAAGTAATACACCCCTTTGCCACTGAATGACTAGAAGAAATTACTAGATCATATTTTGATAAATCAAAGGTTTCTACAGCAACTGGCCAAAGAGGTAGGTAGAAAGTGTAAAGTTTTTTAATAAA
>DOZG01000002.1 GCA_003518125.1 Patescibacteria group bacterium | reverse complement strand
CTAGTATTACTCCAAGTGCTATGATTACATATTTGTATTCATCCCAGAAGGATTTGTCTCCACTATCTTCCTCTCCTCCTTCTTCTCCATTTTCCTCATCTTCTTTAGTAGTTTCTTCTCCGGCTACATCTCCTTCCTCTTCTTCCATTTCTTCTTCTCCATTTCCTCCTGTACCATCTGGCTCTGCTGTAGTTTCTTCTCCCGCTATTTGTCCTGTTTCTGTTTCTCCATTTACTGTTACTGTGGTTGTTGTAGTTCCTGGTATTATCGTTATTATATCGTCGGTAACCATGGTAGATACATTGTTAAACTCATCTACTGCTCTAATTGCGTAGTAGTATTCCTTATCACAGGTGGGTAGAGTATCTGTATATGTTGTTAATACGTTAGGTGTTACAGATAGGGATGGCTTAGTTAAAAGAGTAGAGTCGTCCGCTGTAAATGGTTGTTTGTCGGATCTAAATATCTGTACTTTAGAAGTAGTTGATTTAAATTTAAGAGTGTATGTACATGTCCCTTCTGTCTTAGAGTATTCTGTTACTGTGGATGGTGCATCTGATATTTTTACAGTAACTTCTTCTGATTCAGCTCCTCCCCCGCTAGTTGAGGCAACTGCTTTAAAGTAGTAAGTACCACTTGATGTAATTATACTTTCATCGACCTTACAGCTATCACTGTATGCAGTTTTAGGAGTATCAAAGTCGATAAAAGTGGCTCCATCTGTTGAGTATTTACACTGTATGGTTAATGGTTGCATTGGTATGGATAGAGCTACATATGTAATCTCAAATTCTCTATCTGTTACACCAGTTTTAGGTTGTTCTAGCCTAATACTTACTTGTGTCTGGTTGTTAGCATATGTTTGAATTGGTTTTAATAATGTGAATAGGCCTAGAGAAACTACTAAGGTAATTAGTAGTGCACTTATCTTTTTCTTTTTCCCAAATAGCAGCAATACAAATCCTAATATCATAGATATTAATGCTCCTAATGTTATATATGCTTCTGCTCCTGTAGCTGGTAACTCTATAGCGGCACCTAGCACTTCTCCTGCTTCTTCCATTGGTTCAATAATTAGGACTTTTGTTCCAATGAAATTAAATCCTAATTTCTCTGTATTGATATATCCTGGATTGTAACTTTCACCTAATACATTACCAGTATCTTCAGGAGCAAGAATAGAGTCTCCTTGTACAAATGCTATATCTTTGTAAAGACCTGGTTCATTGAGTAAGTTGATCTTAGCTGCATAGGTTAGGGTAATAATGTCTCCCTCTATGAGATTTCCTAATTCCCATACTCCTGGTGTCCCATTGTAGGCTGGCTCACCAGTTATTCCTAATGCTTTAAGATCTTGGGTACCTCCAGAATTCTCAAGTTTTGCTGTCCAACTACCTGATACATATTCAAATCCTTCTGGTAATATATCAATTACTTTCACATTGTTTATTAGATATGTTCCCTCTTCTAAATCATCATATGGCAGATGAATGTGTAGAGTATAGAGAACTGAACTTCCAGTTAGTAATCCTTCCGTTGGACTATCATTTTCTTTTGTTATTTCTAATTCAGCAGGAATTACATAATTTCCAAAATTGTATTCTGGACCAACTACATAATTAGCTGAGACTAAACGATCTAATACGTCTTCCTCAGGGAGATTAATAATGTGACAGTTATCATCTTCATTATTTGGATAACTCTGGTTCCATCCTTCTTTTTGAACCTCACATACCTTGTATGTACCTGGGAATAGATGATCAAACCAGTACCATCCGAAATGACCTTCTGTACCATCTGTATCCATACTCTTCAAAGGAGTTTCATCAAATCCTTCACCATTCGATCTATACAGGTTAATTGTCCAACCAGAGAGAAGTGGTTCACACTCAGACATCTCACCTTCTGGTTTAATAATATCCTCAGGGCGAGGTCCTTCCCCATCATATTCACAATCTCTTTTACCGTTCATATTTATATCATTCCACTTATATCCCTCTACAACTCCATTAGGAGTGTTGTAGAAGGTACATATTGTATTCCCATCTTTGTTTACATCAACCGAATACATTGCATTTCCATCTAGGCTACCGTTTTCAGCTCCACAGGTTGCACTCAAGATTTCATAGCCAGGTATTGGGTACTCTCTTACAGTATAACTGCCTGTCTTAAGATCTGTGAATCTGACTTTTCCATCATCGATATCTGTTGTCAAAGGAGATGGGTTACTTGTATCATCACCCGATCCATCTACATCAAATTCCCATCCTATGCCCATTGTTTGATCATCTGTTGTTGTTAGGTCTCCATCTTCATCTATCACCTTATATACTGTTAGAGAACCTGTGTCTCTAGTATTGGTAAATGTACATGTTATAGTCTCTCCTGGATCTAATTCTAGACTTCCAGCAGTTTCGATATCTCCTATTGAACTAATACAACTTGTACTTGTTAATTCCCAACCAGGAGTTTTTATTTCTGCAACTGAATATGAGCCTGGTGCTAACCATCCGCTATCTATTGATTGGTCATTAATTAGGAAGAAATTATCTCCCCAACTTGAATCAAATTTAAAGGATTGGTAGCTTAGGTCTGGCAATGTTGTTAATTTCTCAACTATTATTTTTCCACCCTCTAATTCGACCACTGCATCATCTGTGTCTGTATCTGAGGTACCATCGTTATCTGTTGCAATAGCAGTTACAATATCTGTATACAGACCAGGAGTTCCATTTACTACCCCTGTAAAGGCACATGAATATGTCCCTCCATTGGCAGTAATTATTCCGCCTGTAGCACATGTACCTAAACCATCTAAATCTCCATAAATATCATCTGTTAAAGTTGTTAATGTTACTGATTCTTGACTATTGTTTATAACAACAACTGTAAATATTACATTTCCACCAGGTACTGGTAAAACAAGTGTACCTGCCGTCTTCGTTACTTCAATTGCTGGGGC
>DOZG01000079.1 GCA_003518125.1 Patescibacteria group bacterium | reverse complement strand
TCACTAAGTACACTTCTAAGTATTTCAATACCAAGTTGCTCATCAATATCTTCAAGCTTAATATTATCTAATACTTTCTTTACATTATGAAATGCTAAACCACCACCTGCTACAACACCCTCTTCAATAGCTGCACGAGTAGCATTAATAGCATCCTGTACCCTTTGCTTCTTTTCTTTGGCCTCTATCTCAGATGCTGCACCAACCTTAATAATTGCTACGCCACCAGAAAGTTTAGCAAGCCTTTCTTGTAACTTCTCCTTGTCATAATTCGAGGTACTCTTCTCAACCTGCTTCTTAATCTCAGCAACTCTCTCCTTAATATCTTTCTTAATACCGCTACCTTCGACAATAACGGTTCCCTCTTTACTTACAACAACTTTCTTAGCACTACCAAGATCTGACACCTCTATAGATTCCAATGTTCTACCGATTTCCTCAGAGATAAAAGATGCTCCAGTGATTACAGCAATATCTTGTAACATCTCTTTCTTCCTGTCACCAAATCCAGGAGCCTTAATTGCTACAACATTTAAGGTACCTCTTAATTTATTTACAACCAAAGTAGCTAATGCTTGATTCTCAATCTCATCTGCGATAATTACTATTGGTTTATCTGCTGCAGAAAGTACTTTCTCTGCAATTGCTTGAATATCTTGAAGATTAGAAAGCTTCTTATCTGTAACTAGAATATACGGATCCTCCATTACAGTCTCTAAAGACTCGGGATCGTTAACAAAGTAAGGACTTACATAACCATTATCAAACTGCATACCTTCTGTATATGCAACTTCATCCTTAAAACCCTTTGCTTCTTCTACAGTTACAACTCCATCCTTACCAATCTGATCAAAAACTTCACCTATCATTTCACCCAACTCCTTATCATTATTTGCAGATATTGTTGCTACCTGAGAAATCTCCTCTTTTCCAGAAATCTTCTTAGAAAGTTTCTTAAGTGCTTTAACAACAACCTCTACACCTTTATCTACTCCTCTTTTAACAGAAATTGGGTTAGCACCCGCAGTCACATTCCTAAAACCCAGAGTAGCGATAGCTTGAGCTATTACAATAACTGTTGTAGTTCCATCTCCTGCCATATCATTAGTCCTACTTGCAGCCTCTTTAATCATTTCAACACCAACATTCTCAAAAGGATTTTCAACTTCTATTTCTTTTGCTACTGTTACCCCATCTTTAGTAACTACCTGAGATCCAAAACTTTTTGCGATTGCTACATTTCTACCTTTTGGTCCAAGAGTAGTCTTAACAGCATTGGAGATAGAGTCTACACCAGCTTTTAGAGACTTTCTTGCCTCTTCATCATATTTAACAGATTTTGCCATATTATATATCTAAAAATTTTAATTACTTAATTACTGCTAATATATCATCAGCATCTAAGATGAGAAATTTCTCACCATCAATTTCAACTTCTTCTGGAGAATATTTCTTGAAATATATAGTATCACCAGTTTTAACTTGGAATACGACAGGTTTACCATCTTTATCCTTCCCAATCCCTAACTTAAGAACTTCACCTATTGCTGGTCTCTTATCATCACTAGCACTAGGAGGTACTAGTAAACCACCGGCAATTGTATCTTCCTCATCATGAGGTTTAACTAATACACGATTACCTAATGGTCGTATTTCTGATTGTGCCATTTATATATAGTAATAATTTAAATTAGCAAAATGATAGATTAACTGCTAAGTATTTTAATAAGAAGTGAAAGGAATGTCAAGAAGTATAGGCTACATCACAGATAGTTAATACAAACCACCTTTAATCACTAAATACTCCTCCATTAACTCTACATTCTCAAATATTCTTCCAACAAACCCATTTTCATTTGCAGTAACTAATGCATCAGCAATCCCTTGGTTAGCAAGTATTAAAAGTTTAGGATATATTTTGCTAACACTAAATCCTTGACACTGAATATCTTTTAAATAAAGCTGGGCTGTTTGCATATTATCTTTACTAACGTCTACACAGACCCATATATGGGCTTCCCACATATCCTTTAATTCAAGCCTACTACACACCTTCCAATCGGCAATAGCGGGAACTATATACACATTAGTAATATTCAAACCACTATCTCCAGCCACATCAGTAAGTGTCCCATACACCAACTGAGCTACTTGAGTAGGTGAAAGAGTAATAGAATCAGTATCCTCTTCACTTAATATATATGATTCTATTTCCCCATTCAAAATATCATCCAACACAATCCCGTCACTTACTAAATATTCCGTGTCTAGACTAGCCACAAACTCTTTCTCCCATAACCGAGATTTCAAAACAAGAAAAAGGAGAAAGGATAGGAATAACAGTAGAAGACAAAGGATAACTATACCAAAGATTTTGACAAATTTACGCATTTTTCTTAAAAAATCTTTTCCTGAAATTACCTAATAGATTTATGATATATTCTTTGATATATCCAAATTCCTCTATCTTAAAAAGGTAAGATCCAAGTAAGTAAGATATACCACCATACATACAGGTAGAAACTGTAAGCAAAAGGACCCATACAGTTCTAGAAGTATCCAATTGAAGATCAAAGAGCTTAAATACAAAATACATACCTATACCCATAATTGTAGCATTAAGAATCTTTAAAAATAAAGGTTTAAATGTACCCTTCCATGTAATTAGTTTGATTTCAGTAATTCTATTCAAATACCAAAAACCGATGATTGTCTCTATAAAATATGTCATACTTACACCTATCGCTAAACCACCAACAGCCAAAGAAGAATCACCTCTCACAGTCATCCAACCCCATAAATCTGTAAAGAAACTTTTAATAACCACCCCAAGACCAGCACCATTAGCGGTAGATATTTGATAGATTATTTGCTCCAATATTATTCTCCAATCATAGTAATGACTAAAGAAATTAGTTAAGAAATATACACAGAAAAGATTCATAGCTATACCAATCACAGTAATTATCAAAGCCTTCCATGTATCCTTAAGTGCATAGAAAGCCCTCATAACTATTTGCATTAAAGTTTGACCAAGAATTGATAATCCCAACAAAACTAAACACCATGAAGTAAGGAGAGTATCTTCCCAGTCAAAAGCACCAGCACCATATGTAAGACGAACGATAGGAAGTCTTAAAATGATTAGAACTGATACAATTGGTAATACTAAATACATAGCAAACTGTATAGCTTTATTTAATACTAACTTAAAATCTCCTCTATCTTTCTTTCTACTTAATTTTGCTAAATCAGGTAATGTAACCTGTGCTACAGCACTACCAATAATATTGATTGGAAACATATGTAAACTAAATGCAAACTTATAGGCACTAAGTGTACCAGCTGTTAGTGTAAAACTAATTACAGTATTAACAATTACGTTGAGTTGTTCTCCCAATATTGACAGTATCCTCGGTGTAGCTAATTTAAAAGCTTTGATAACAGCACTATCCTTAAACATTTTTC
This sequence comes from Patescibacteria group bacterium, assembly GCA_003518125.1. GTDB lineage: Bacteria > Patescibacteriota > Dojkabacteria > SC72 > SC72 > UBA9296. The sequence goes on along the minus strand of DOZG01000079.1, from coordinate 5,645 downwards.
TGAAACTTCCTTTAATATCTATCTTCTCTTCTTTGTAATATTTTCTAAACAATGGTATTTGTATTCCTAAATGAAAAACCGTACCAATAATTGAGGAAAGTGCTAAACCCTCTACACCCATTCCGCCATATTTAACAAAGAGAATAGGGCAAAGAATCATTGCAAGGTTGTAAAAAACTGGGGCTAGGGATGTTACAAAAAACTGTTTTTTAACATGTAAATATGCTGTTATAAAGGAGCTCAGCCCTAAAAAGAAAGGAGATACTAACCCTATTCTCATAACTCTAATAAAAATTGAAACATCAGAGGTTTGAAGAGTATTAGACAAATCGAATATTAAACCTACTTCTTTAAACGATATTAACCACTGAGCAATTTGTGGAGTAAATATAAACAGAAGTGTAATAAGAATCAGAATTATTCCAGTAAATATTAATAACAGTTTATTAAAAAGCAAATTTAAAGATTTCTTCCCCTTATCATATAAAACATCCGTAAGAATTGGAATAATTGCAGCATTAACAGAGCCTGCAACAATTACTAAGAAAACCATATCTGGAATAGTAAATGCTGCCCAGAATATATCAAGCTCATGGGATGCTCCAAATAATTGAGCAATCATTCTTAATTTGATAAATCCTAATATTTTGGTAAATAGTAGTAATCCCATCACAGACACTACACCATTCTTTTTAATCACAAGTGTATTCAGTAAGTATTAAATATGCTAGTGATAATATCATAAATTATGTTAATAAAATTAGCAAACCCATTCATCATTCGTTCATAATCAAAAGATATACTTATATATGTTCGATCTCTTCTTTCCAACATATTGTATTAATTGTGGACGTGTCGGTAGCTATCTTTGTCCTTGGTGTATAAAAAAGCTTAAAAATGCTCTACCTGAGTGCTATGTTTGTAGAAAAGTGTCTAACAAATATATCACTCATGATGAATGTAATAAGGATGGTTTAGATAGAGTCTTTGTTGGGTGGGAGTACAGCAATATATCAAAAAAAATATTAGGACAATATAAATATAGGTATGCATATAAAATATCAGAAATACTTTCTAATATTCTAATTCAGAGACTTGAAATAACTGGTTTTTCAAAAAATATCACTCCTAATACACTCCTTATCCCCATACCAATTCATTCTTCACATGAGAAAAAGAGGGGATTTAACCAATCCTTATTACTTGCAACTCATTTATCAAAATATTTTAAATGTAGGATGAATCCTAATATTATTAAACGAGTGGGGGATCATAAACATCAATCTCAACAAAGTGTTAAAGATAGATTATCTATGGGTAAAAACACTTTTGAGGTGATCAGAAATCTAGAAATACTAGGAGAAGATATAATGTTAATTGACGATGTAATATCTACAGGAACAACACTAAACCGTGCTTGTAACACTCTAAAGGGAAATAAGATTTCGGCAATTACTCTATTTCGTGGGAAACCTCACTACCAGTATCTTCGGGAATAACCTCTATATTACTAATCTGTTCTGTAATATCAATATATAGTTGAGTATCCTGTTGATCATTTGCCTCTAATATTGTTTTGACAGCTTCAAAATATGATAGCTGAATTTCCGTTTTCCCCTGGATTCCATTTATATTCGCAGAAATTACTAATGCTGGAATATATGATCCATTTATAGTTAAAGTCTGTGTAGATGCATCAAGAGCAGCACCATAATCCTGAAGTAAATAGTAGAGCTGTGCCTTATGATAATAGTTTTGATAATCCCAAGGTTTAAAAACAATGGCCTCATCAATTGCAGAAATTGCATCTCTAATATAGTCAGTATAACCTAAATTAACAAGACCCATGTATATTAAGGCTCTATTATTATAACCAGAATAAAGAGATGGTGAGAGATTAATCGCAGTCTTACTATACTCAAAAGCCTCATTCCTAAGTAAGACAATATCATTCAATAAAGTTTCATCTTCTTCTACTTCATACTCTGAGAATACTACACCCATTTTATCAATAGCAATTAAGCTAAATTTTCTGTTAACTAATGGATTCCGTTTATCATATCTAAGCGCTTGCTTATACCAAGAATAGATATTATCAACAAACTCAGATTGCTGTGCCGAGGTAGGTGCAATCTCTATGTATTTCTCATTCTCTTCAATTATATAATTCTCTGCTCTAAGTAAATACAAACTCGAAATCGTAATACTTCCTAATTTAAATAAGAGTAATAGTGATATTAATACAGTTATCCCAGTTAAAAAGATAGGTATCGTCAAAGCACCTTTCTTGCCTTTCCCTCCAGTCCCCATAGTCCACATTTTAAGTAATAAACTATCAACATCTTCACTATCGATTAAACTTCTTAGTACGACATTCAAAGATATAGTCAAAAAGAATACAAATCTCAATGTTGCAGTGTAAGTAGTAAGAAAAGAAGTGAGAAAAATAAAGAGTAATATTGTATCAAAAAGAACTAATATTTTTTTCTCCTTGTTATAATTCTTCAAATCATTAACAAGGTCTTTTCCGATATACCAACCAAGTATTAACCAAATTACTAACCAAAGAAATCCCATATTTGAGAGTGATGTTAATATTTCGTTAAAACCATTTACAAGATCTATACCTGTAAGAGATATTGGTTTTAATGCAGTAAATACTGTACCAAAGGTATCCAAACCAACACCAAATATTCCATTTTTTAGTGACGACATTAGTGATTGAGACACTACCTGCCAACTAAAATCAATTGATAGGATAAGTGGTGATAGAACCTCAATATCTTTAAGAAATATGTTAGATATTTCATCTATTTGCATTAACAATGCTAATACAATAATAATAATAGGAAGAATCATACTTGATATTTGAGACTTCTTACTGGAGGAACTTTCTTTATCGAGTATAACTATTGATACCGCTACCCATATGACAAGAAATGATATAGAAGTAATTAATGCTATTGGATCTACTGCAAAACACAAAAGAGATACAGTATTAACAATAATAGCAATAATCGAAAACCAGCCAGTATCCCCTATCTCTTTTTCTTTACAAAACTCTAGTGATATCTTCGAAAACAAAATTGCTACACAATTATATATTACCAATACAACTGGAGCACCAATGATAGGAAAACCCACTTCAGAAAGGGAACTTAATTTAGGAATAGCATTTAATATATTCCCTCCAAACAGTGATATAAGACTAAAAAAGGAAGTCAAGATACTACCAAGTAAGAATGCATTTATCACATTCATAATATCTTTCTTCTTCGATAGAAAACTCCTAGAAAGAAATGTAAGTACTAATATTGACCCAATTCCTATTAATCCTGCACTAAAACGATAATTAAAACCAAATAAACTCAAATTTGTATCATACGCAAAAACTGTGGTAAGAACTAATGATACAAACAGTGAAAATAAAATTGTATCTGAACTCCTTTTCAAAAATAAGAACTTCTCGGACCAAATAATCTTTACTACTTCAAGAGTAACTATTCCTGTTGTAAAAGATAGTATAGCTATACTCACTCCCTTTTCCATAAAATCCCATGGAAATGGAAGTATAACTATCGGAAGTATTATTAAAAGAATATACAATAAAATTTTCTGAATAGACTCTATTATGGTATTGATATTCCGCTTCTTATTCTTTGACATGGGCGGTTAATACAAATTTATGCATATAACAAATGCTATCATAAACACAATAGAATACCAACCATCAACTCTTAACCCTCATCAACAACTTCACCCTCTTTCACCTCATCTTTCTTCTTTTCCTCATCCTTTTTATCTTCTTTCTTATCCTCTTTTTTTTCACTTGATTCTTTAGCAGCAGCTTCATACATTTTCTTACTTACCTCCTGCATTTTTTTAGTTAATTCTTCTGTTTTTTCCTCAACTTTATCCTCATCGAAATCATCCTTAGTAATTAACTCTTTAAGTTCCTTAATATTCTCCTCTAAATCTTTCTTCTCCTCTTTTTCTATCTTATCACCACTTTCTTCCAGAAGTTTTTCAATATTAAAACATAAAGAATCTGCATTATTTCTCTTCTCTATTCTTTCCCTCTTCTTCTTATCCTCTTCTGCATATTTTGCAGCCTCATCAACCATCTTCTCAATCTCTTCGTCTTTTAGACTAGTAGAGGCTGTAATTGTAATATGTTGTTCCTTATTCGTTGCCATATCCTTCGCTTTTACATCTAATATTCCATTAGCATCTATCGAAAAAATTACTTCAATTTGAGGTATACCCCTTGGTGCTGGAGGAATTCCATCAAGTACAAATCTCCCAAGAGTCTTACTATCAGCAGCCATTTCCCTTTCTCCTTGTAGAATATGGATTTCAACAGCTGGCTGATTATCTGCAGCAGTAGAAAATATCTGTTTCTTCTCTACAGGAATTGTGGTATTTCTATCTATAAGTTTGGTCATTACACCACCCAAAGTCTCAAGACCAAGTGAAAGTGGAGTTACATCTAGTAATGTAATATCCTTCACATCTCCGCCAAGTACACCACCCTGAATTGCAGCACCAACTGCTACAACTTCATCAGGATTTACACTCTTGTTTGGTTCTTTCTTAAAGAATCCTTTTACCTTCTTCTCTACAGCTGGCATTCTTGTCATTCCACCAACTAGTAATATCTGATCAATATCCGTAATTTTAAGTTTTGCGTCTTTAAGAGCTTTTTCACATGGTTTAACAGTACTATCTACTAGGTCTGATGTTAATTTCTCTAAATCAGCCCTCGTCATCTCCATCTTGAGATGCCTTGGACCATTTGAGTCTGCAGTAATATATGGGATGTTGATTTCCGTCTTCTCGGAGGTCGAAAGTTCAATCTTTGCTTTCTCAGAGGCCTCTTTAAGTCTTTGTAATGCTGTTTTATCTTTCCTAAGATCCATAGCATTCTCTTTCTCAAATTCCTTAACGATAAAATCAATTATTACTTGATCAAAATCATCACCCCCTAAATGAGTATCACCATTAGTAGAAAGTACTTCAAAAACTCCGTCACCAATTTCTAGAATAGATATATCAAATGTACCACCTCCCAAATCAAAAATTGCTATTTTCTCTTCTTTATTCTTATCCAATCCATAAGCAAGCGCAGCTGCTGTTGGTTCATTTACAATCCTTTTTACATCTAAACCAGCTATTTTCCCTGCGTCTTTAGTAGCCTGTCTTTGGGAATCATCAAAATATGCTGGTACTGTTATAACAGCTTCAGTAACTTTCTCACCTAAAAAATCTTCTGCATCCTTTTTGAGTTTTGCAAGTATTTTTGCAGATATCTCTTGTGGTGTATACCATTTATCCCCCATCTGTACTTCAATTCCATTACTACCAGACTTTCTCATTTCAAATGGTAAAAGCTCTTTATCCTTTTTTACTTCAGGATCATTCCATGTTCTACCAATTAACCTTTTAACAGAATATATTGTTCCTTCTGGATTAGTTACAGCCTGATTTTTTGCTGGTTGTCCAACAATAATTTCTCCCTTCTCCTCTTGTGCAACAACTGATGGAGTAAGTCTCCCTCCTTGTGCATTAGCAATAATATTAGGTTTACCACCAGACATATATGCCATAGCGGAATTAGTTGTACCTAAGTCTATTCCTATAATTTT
>DOZG01000078.1:751-4553 GCA_003518125.1 Patescibacteria group bacterium | reverse complement strand
ACTCCAACCATTATATATATTAAAAAAGATATTCATGATTTAAAATATTTTGATATATTAGTGAGGTAATAATTAGTAAATATTACAGATAGTAATACAAGTAGTGAAAGTGTGAGTAAATCATTCCCTATAATTCTTAAATACCCAATACCTAGTAATTTGAATATTAGGCCGATAACAAAGACGGATCCAGTAATTAGGTATCTAGATTCTGGGTTAGTAATAATTGCTCTTGTTAGTATAATTACAAATACTGCTTCAATAATAAGGATGAATGGGATAATAGGTAAGTAAGTAATTTTGAGTAGTGTTAACATAGAAGCTATAGCTAGTAATGTAGCAAACAGGGAATTGGTGAGTAGTACCTTAGAGTACATTTTGGTAAAGAATAGATATGCATATATTGCAAGTATTACTACAAAGAGAGTTATACTAACCTCGATATAATTGATATTAATTATTCTACTTTCTAAATTGTTTTGCTCAAGGATACTATATGGTGTAGGTATACTACCACTGTTGTATAGAATATCTATAGCTTTTATACTCTCCTTACTACTACTAAGTGGTATCGCAAATATACTACTATCTGAAACATACATCGGGGTTACAAAACCATCAATATTTATACCTATATACTCGTCAATATGAGAATCTAAGAACTGTTTAAATACCTTTGACTTATGTGGCCATACCTTAGCGATACCGAAGTATGAATCTGTACCATTACTATCTGGGAGCATTGTTACATAGATATTTCTAAAAGTTGAAGCATTAAACTCTGTCTCATTGTAATTCTCAGCCATATATTGAGCATATGGATCGTCTTCATTCTCGAAATCTATATCCTCTTTCCTTGTTACAATACTGTATTGGTAAGGATTTCTTATCAATTCCTCCACATACATTTGGGAAAGTGAAGTATTTACAACTACTCTTAGGTTACCGTCTTCCTGATATACCGAAACCTCTTCAACACCATATAGATTTAGCCTTTTAAAGATAATATCCTGAGTCTTTTGTATATCTTCTTGACCATCACTTTCTAAATCCAGTATATACTCTTTACTCCAGAACTCATTTACAACATTAAGGTCAAATGCAGTAATGTTGGTTAACTTCTCAGTTAGTGGAAGAGCTATTAAGATATCTAGAAAGAGAAAAGAGGAGAGGATAATTAGAAAGATATAGCTTAGGAAACTTTTCCAATTAATTTTAACCTTCTTAAATTTGACTTTACGCATTAGAGTAAGGTATTAGGGTTTCCATATATTAGTACAATATTCTGTTTTAAAAGATTCATCACTATTGGATCTTTCTTTTTCTTTGCAAAGTCAAAATCTTCTCTTTTCATAGCAGACGCTTTAAGTTCTCTCTCTAAGTCTCTTTCAAGTTCAGTTATGACATTCTTTATATCTTTAATCTTTGGATTTCCTAGAAATAGCATATCTATATCATTTTCTGATAGGTAAGTTTCCGTAAGAAAGCTCTCAGTAACTATCAATGATTCTAAACCTTCAATATTTTGTACTCTCTCTAAAATTTTCTGTCCAAGTTTTGAGTTCTTTAAGAATAAGGTTTGTAATTCTGGAATTGATGTACACTCTCGATTAAGTTTGTACACTAATTTATTCTTATCTCTTTTTGATTTCAGTAATCCGATTGCTTCCAGATTAATCAACTCTCTTCGTACTGCATTAATCTCCTCATTTAATTCTCTTACTAGTCCTCGGACATGGAATGATATAGATGGATTGAGTAAATATTTCTCTAGGATTCTAATACGAACTTTTGAAATAAAGAGTTTTTTTAATAACATAAAAATTCTGTTTGATATTATTGCTCAATTATATCAAATTTTCCAGAAGATTGTGCAATAACTGAAATCCAGACCCTTCCTCGGTTAAATTCCATCTTTTCTCCATCAGAAGTATAGAAGGAAGTTCGATCCATTCGATTAGTCTTTTTCCAGGTTCCATCTATCTTTTTCCCATCCATTAATATAACTGCATCTCCTTGACCAACAGTGTCTACAATGAGGCGTGCTTTTGTATCGTATGTTGCAGTTATATCCGTTTCTTGGATAATTACAACCTTTGCATTAACCTGGGTATTTGTTTCTTGATCAATATCTACTCTCCCTCCTATCCATCTGTTGTATGAATTTGTAGATGGGTCATATTGCCATATTGCGTCATAGGCACCTCCATTATTTATTCTTTCATGAAAGGTTACCTTATACCTGTATCCATCACCTCTTTGATCAACGAGCTCATCATTTTTGAATTCCCAAGATTCAAATTCGGAAGGAAATTTATCCCAACCCCTATCCTCGGCATATTCCCAAGCAGAAAGTAGGGAGTTGTACTCATTGTGTGGAGCATATCTAGTCCCATCGTTCCATCTCCAAGATCCGATTGTTGCGATGACTTTGATATTGTAAAGATATATATTTCCACAAGCATTAACCCTTGGATCATCGGATTTCGCACAACCATCATATATGTATAGGGGATCATATGGACTTAGCCATTCCAGGTAGTACTGCCTTGCACTTCGTATTGGCCCAACCTTGTCAGGTACTTGGCTCCAGAAGATACCAAGGAGTCTTGTAATACCACTTTCTACTAATACCTCATATACGACTTCTGCACTATTTAATCCAGATTGTGGTCTTGCTTGAGAATGATTGTTAATCATTACTGCAATTGGCCTCCTTTCCATTAATTCATTCATTTCACTTTGAGTAAAGAGTAATCCATTTATGGGGCTAACCTCTGTACGAGGCTCTTGAGGTTCGTTAGCTAGTATATTAGAGAATATATTCGAAAGAATTTTAGATCTAATGTAATTAGTTGTAACATTTGCAACATTATCTTCAGGGGGGTTAGGATTGTATTTATATATACCGAAGTAGTAGAAAGTAGCGATTCCGAGGATTACAGTTAATCCAATAATTGAAAGAATTAGCATTCCTTTCTTTTTACTAATATTGTTAGAAGTTTTATTAATCTTTTGTTTAAGTGATTTTTTATCCTCTACTATTTTAGGTGGTTGTTTCTGTTGTGGTTGAGGGGTTTGTTTTTCCTCGACTTTCTTTTTTTCGGTTGGGATCTTTTTGATAATCTCTGTTTTACTATCAGAGATATTTATTTCTTTCATATGTATATACTAGAGTTACTATCCATTTTTATCAAGTCCTATTTTTATGCTAAACTAATACTATGTAAATTAAGTTTAAATATGTATGAAAAAAGATACGGTATGGTTAGTAGTAGCGATATTTCTGTTAGTTGGTGTGGTAGGAGGATTAATATGGATATTTAGCGGGAGTCCAGATTTAGAAGAGGATATTTCAGAACAGAGTACAACAACTGCTGAAGAGGTTTCTGATGAGGAAGAGGATAGTGGTGGTGAGGAGGATAGTAGTGAGGGGGAATCAGTTTTCGATGAGGTTGGTGATGATAGTGCTATTTCATATTCTTCAGAGTCTCAAAAGGTGGGAGCTGTTACCGATACAATGTATATACTTGAGGAGGTTACTGTTAAAAAAGGCTCTGAATTTGTTGAAATTAATTTTGTTTTAAATTCTGAAGATGAAACTGATGATGGGTTTGAAGTTACTGCATCTAACAGTTCGAAGTTGGGGGTTCTGGATATTCGTGTAAAGGGAGTGAGTGAATACAGTGCTGATTTGTCATATGGTAGTAAGATAGATGTTAATCATGAAGGAATTTCAGGTTTTTCAAAGATTATAGAGAGTGTTGAGAATGAAGAAAGGTTCTATCTTGGTTGTAATGAG
>DOZG01000078.1:0-675 GCA_003518125.1 Patescibacteria group bacterium | reverse complement strand
CTGGCGGAGAAATATCTGAAGAAGAGAGTGGTACAAAAGAGTTTACAAGTGAGGATTTAAGTTTTGAGGGTAATGATGTAGATGGTGGAGCCAGAATTATCGATTACGATTACATCTACAGTAGTGGGAGTTTGAAATTTGGGATACAGGTTTCTACATCTTCGGATATTGTAACTCCTTCTTTTGAGAGTAATCTTACTGGTGGTGTTTTGGAGGTTGTATTTCCAAGTTTAGTTTCGGATTCTGTATATGGGTGGGGTAGTACTATAGAGTTACCAAGAGGAGTAGTATTGGAGATTTCAAGAGCAGGGAATGTTAGTACTTATACATTTTCTGGGGTTGGTAGTACCTATCGTGTCTTTGGAGAGAGTAGTCCTAATCAAGTTATTATAGATATGTCGCTATGATAAAGGTTATTGCCTTTGATTTAAATGGAGTACTTTTTCCTACTCCGAGAAAGATTAATCAGAAAGTTTTAGCTTTTGTAAAAGAGTGTAAAGATTTGGGATATATGACTGTTGCAGCCTCTAATGCATCTAAGGGAAGTTTTGAATGGAGGAGTAGTGAGTATAGTTTAATGGATGTGTTTGATGGGAGGGTAATATCTTCAGATATTGGTGTTAGAAAACCAAGTAAGAAGTTTTTTGAGTATATGATTGAAATCTTGGGATATTT
>DOZG01000008.1 GCA_003518125.1 Patescibacteria group bacterium | reverse complement strand
CATATGATATTACAACAGATATGGCAGATGGGACATTTGAGTATGATTTAACATTACCTAATGTTGAAGAGAATACAAAGGTTGTTTATGTAGAAGAGAGAAAGGATTTGCTAGTAGAAGTTAAGGAAGTTTTTAATGATACTGTAGTTGATGAGGATATTCTAACAATTTATGATTTGGATCATTTCTCTGTTTATTTATCTGCGATTTTAGAAACAGATTTCCCTTACTTCTGTGGAGATTCTCCGTGTACTGCGAAAGAAGTAAAGATTTTCAATATGGAAATTGTTGATTCTAATGGGGATCCTATCTCATATTGTAATTCAGGGGGTCCAGCCATTCCAATTGATATTAAAGTAACCTATCAGGTAGAAGCCTCCAACAGGTATTCTATTTTTATTGAGGGAGAAATTTACCAAGATGGAGTTCCTATGACTAGAATAGATTCTCGAGATTCCTGTGCTGATTACATGGCATCTACAGGTCTTACTTCGGAATATTTTGATGCAGGATTTGATTGGAATTGTGGAAAAGATATCTCAATAAGAAATCTGAAGATTTCTTGGTATCAAAACGACCCGTCCACATCAGATTTCCCGGCGCCTGATTATTGTGATGCTGTTTTTTATACCCAGAATTGCCCAGTTGTATCAAAGTGTTTCTTTTTTGGGGAGACGGATTATTTTGTTCCCTTGCCTCCCGTATTAACTTTGGTTAAGGAGTTCGAACCAGAAGGGAGTGGTTTACCAAGCGATTGGACCCTAATTGCTTCTTCTATTGATCCTGAATATGAATTTAGAGATAATCCTATCGTTGGGAACTCTCTTACTGGAGTTGTTCCTCCCGGAACTTACACTTTATTAGAAGAGGGTCCTAGTGGCTATCTTCCTGGAGATTGGAGTTGTATTAAAAATGATGAACCAGCTATTATTGGAAATACAATAACACTTGATTATGAAGATAGTGCTACATGTACAATAATTAATACAAAACAGAACCCATTGATAGGTATAGTTAAAAGTGGAGTATTTAATGATGAGAATGCAGATGGTTATGCAGATGCAGGAGAGACTATTTCCTATACATTTGAAGTAAGTAATGAAGGGAATGTGAGTTTAACTACTATTACCGTTTTGGATGATCTTTGTACTCCATCATATGTATCAGGAGACACAGATTTAGATGTAGAGTTAGATTTAGATGAGACTTGGGTTTATGAGTGTGATTATGATGTAACTCAAGATGATATTGATGCAGGTAGTGTTTACAATGAAGCGACAGCAGATTCAGATGAGTCAGAGCCAGCAACAGATGATCATACTGAAGATCTTCCACAGAATGGAGAGCTTTCAATTGTTAAAGAAGCAACCCCTTCAACATACGATGAGGTAGGAGATGTTATATCTTACAGTTTCCTTGTTACAAATTCTGGTAACGTAACGTTAGTAGCACCATTTACAATTACAGATGATAAGGCAATAGACGAAGCATGTCCTGCAACTCCTACTAGTTTAGCACCAGGAGAATCTATAACTTGTACAGCTAGTTACACTATTGAGCAGGGGGATTTAGATGCGGGTAGTGTTACAAATATCGCATCAGCCCGTGGTTATTTCGAAGAGGTACTTGTTAACTCTCCAACAGATACAGAAACAGTAACCTCAGTAGCAGGAAAAATTATTATTCAAAAACAAGTATTGTCAGAAGGTAGTACTCAATCTTTTGAATTTGATCCAAGTTGGAGTGAAGAGAACTTCTCTCTCTCAGATGGAGAAGAAGAAATAAGTGATTGGCTTGTTCCTAGCATATACTCTATTTCAGAATTATCTACAGCAGGTTGGTATTTAGAGGAAAGATATTGTAATGATCCTTTAGGAAATAATGTAGGAGACAATATAATTATTGGCGAAAATGAGATTGAGATCTGTGTATTCACAAACGATGTAATACTAGCGATGCTTGAAATAACCAAAGACAATGATAGTCCTATTGAAGGACTTTTAACAGGAAGTTCAGTCCTATATACTCTAACAATAGAGGCTCCATCTGATGAAAAAGAAGGAACATATCTTATAAACAATGTAAAAGTATTTGATATATTACCAGAAGGATTTGAGTATATGTCTGGTACATGGACAGCTATACTTGAAAATTCCGAAGGTACTAAAGATCTAAAAGCATTAGGTATAACTGGTGAGCCAGAATACAATGGAACACCAGGAGAATGGGACCTAGGAGATCTTAAAGAGGGAGACATTGTCACTCTAACATATGTAGCGAAAATCAATCTTCTTAATGAGCCTGGAACATACAAAGATTTAGTATTTGTACAAGGAGATTCAATTCTTGTACCAGAGGACACTGGAGATGTGTGGGGTATTAGCCATAATGACCCAGGATACCTAAATACAGAAGTATTAGGAGAAAACTTTGTAGGAACAAAAGTATTAATAATTGAACCAATGGAAGAAGCAGGAGAAGTACTAGGAGCAGCTATAGAGTTACCTGCAACTGGGGCAGAGACATATATAACATTAGGAGCATTAATATCTATGATATTAGGATTTGTATTAATACTGTTTGGAAAGAAGAGAAAGATAAGTGTGTTACTAATAGCATTACTAGTTTCTCTAGGATTATTCATACTGATAAAACCAGCAGAAATATATGCTCAGACAAAAGTCGGTATTAGATTGGAAGAACCGAAAACAGGAATAACAGATAGAGAATTTGAAATTACATATGTAGCCCTATCCATACCAATACAAACATTAACGGTACAGTGTCAATACTCAACAGATGGAACTACCTTTATCGATTTTGATATTCCTAAAACAACAAATAGTGGGAATTGTAAAGTAAATGAAAGCATTATAACTGGAAGTGGTACCTACTACTTCCAGGCAACAGCTTCTACAAGTGGAGGTTCGGCTGAGTCCGAAAAAGTTACGGTAAAAATTTTAGATGTACCATCCCCAGTAACAGAATACTCTAAAACAGAAGCGACATGCTTATACACTCTTAAGTTTAAATCTTCTACATCTAAGGTTCAGATATTTAGATCTGACAAACAGCCATTTACAGCAGATGATTCTACTCTCATAACTAAACCATCCCTATCTGTAGTACCCAATGTATTAACAACATACCCAGATACAGTTCCGGACTGTGATAAGGAATATTACTATGCTATTAGAGCAGTAGATGAATTTAACAATGTATCAACTATGGTAACTGATGACATAGTTACCATTATCCCAGGGGAGACTACAACTACTGAAACCACAACTGGAGGAGAAACAGGAGAAGTAGAAGGAGAGACAACAGATGAAGATGGAACAGGAGGAAATGGAGAAGAGCAACAAGAAGAAGATGACAATGGAGAAGTAGCAGGAGAGGAAACAACCTCAGA
>DOZG01000062.1:2028-7168 GCA_003518125.1 Patescibacteria group bacterium | reverse complement strand
TAACCTCTCCTACATTTTCAAACAATAAAAGATTATCTCTTTGAGAACTGTCTTTTCTTTCTTGCTTTCCTTTGGCTATATTTCTTCCTTTCAACTGCCCTAGGATCTCTAGTAACTAATTCTGCTGTTCTAAGAGGAGATTTAAGGTCCTCATTCATGCCGTATAAAGCTCTAGAAAGACCAAGTCTAACAGCACCAATTTGACCAGTAGTCCCACCACCGGAAACTTTAGCTGTGAAATAATATTTACCAACTAACTTTGTAACTACTAAAGGTTCTGTAATAATCTTCTTAGCCTCAGGAATTCCTTTGAAGTATTCTTCAATAGGTAAATTGTTAATTGTAGAAACATCATCCCCCTTATAGATTCTAACTCTACAGGTAGATGTTTTTCTTCTCCCTACTCCTTCTGTATATTTAGTCTTACTCACTTATTTTTCAAAATTATAATTTATAATCGGTAGGCATCTGAGCAGTATGTGGATGCTTATCATCTTTATATACAAACAATCTTGCCATTCTTCCATCTCTAAGCTTATTCTTTGGAAGCATATTCTTAACAGCAAGTTCAATAATTCTTGTAGAATCTTTTTTTAACTGTTGGTCAAATCTTATCTCCTTTAACCCTCCAGGATAAGAGGTGTGATGGTAGTAAATCTTCTTCTTTTCCTTGCCTCTCGTAAGTTTAATTTCATCACTATTAAGAACAATTACGAAATCTCCACAATCAAGATTTGGAACAATTTCTGGTTTCCCTTTACCAATTAACAAAGAAGCAATTTGAGTTGCAACCCTACCAAGTATTTCATCCTTAATATCAACAACATACCACTTTCTTTTAATGTCTTCTGTTTTTGTCCATTGTGTTTTGTATTCCATATTTTTATAAGGATTAACTTAAACCAGATCTAGATCTAGCTCTTTCTTTCTTAACAGTACGAACTCTCTTACTACTAACTTTCTTAATATCCTTCTTCTCAATTCCTTTAATAATCTTTTTACTCACCTCATCTTTTACCTCTTCCTTTTCCTTTACAACCTTCTTGACACTTTTCTTTGTCTTAAAACCAATTAATTCTAATTTGGACATCTGTGCATTATCACCTGCTCTAAAACCGGTTTTAATAATCCTAACAGAAGCACCAGCTTTTTTAGAATATTCTATAGCTTTCTTTACTAATTCTGGGTTACCCAATACGGTTTGTAATCTTCTTCTGTTCTCTAAAGATATTTCCTTTCTATTCATTTTAGATAGTAATGATTCCGCCTTTGACTTCATAACCTTAGCCTTAGGAGTAGTTGTTCTTAAAACACCAGCAGTAAAAAGAGTCCTAAGTTGATTCTTAATCAAGGCATCTCTATGAGAGGTCTTCTTTCCTAATTTTTTTATACGTACTCTCTTATACATCCTTACTATTCAGACTTAATATTAACTCCGTACTCATTTAAAAGCTCGACAACTTCATTCAAAGACTTATTCCCAAAACCTGGGAGATTTAAAAGATCTGAAGTAAAAACATTCTGTAAATCACCAACTGTTTTGAATCCACCTGCCAATAATCCTGTCTTTGATCTCTTTGAAATTGGTAAATCCTCAATTTTCCATCCATTCACTTCATTCTCTTCCTCTACCTCTTCCTCTTGAGTTTCAATAGAGTTTGCAGCTTCTGCTAACTCTTCTACTTCTTTCTTAGCCATACCCATAGCAATCATTACTTTCCCTGAAAATTCTTGAAGCATCTTAGAAGCTTCTAAGAGTGAGTCTTTTGGAGTAATACTACCATCGGTATATACACCAATCAGTACAGCATCAAGATTGGTCTGTTGACCCTTTCTTGCCTGCTCTACAGAAAGGCTTACTTTCTCAATTGGTGAAAAATCACAATCAACAGGAATTATACCTGCCTCAGGCCTGTCAATATTTTTAACGTCTCTATATCCAATACCTTTCTCAACTACAAATTCAATATCTAATTGTGCACCATCATCTGTAAGTGTAGCAATTTCAACTCCTTCAGAAGCAACATCAACATCAGCAGATACTTCTATATCCTTTGAGGTGATTACTTTTTTACCACTTACTTTTATTTTACAAGTTTGAGGCTCATCGGTTCTAATAGAGAACTTAACCTGTTTAAGATTAAGGATAATATTAAGAACATCTTCTTTTATACCATCTAGTGTAGAATATTCATGTTTAGCACCTTTTACCTTCACTGATGTAATTCCAGCTCCCGGAAGACTAGAGTAAAGAATTCTCCTAAAAGAATTCCCAAGTGTATGACCGTAACCTCTTGGTAATGGTGATATCTCAAAGAGAGCAAAGTTCTTTTCTTCATCTTTTATTACTACCTTTATATCTTTAAAAGCTTCCATGTTTTGATTAAATATAAATTATCTAGAATAGAACTCAATGATGAGGTTTTCTTTAATACCCTCATCAATATCATCCCTTATTGGCAACTTAGCAACTTTGGCACCTATTCCACTAACTTCAATCCATTCAGGTACTGGAAAAAGTTTCTCAACAGGAGCTAACTTGGCCATTTTAAGTTCAATACTATCTCCTTCTTTGAGTTCATAAGAAGGGATATTCAATTTCTTTCCATTCACTAACACATGACCGTGTACAACAGCTTGTCTTGCAGAAGCTCTTGATGGAGCTAACCCTGCATAGTAAACAATATTATCAAGTCTTAATTCTAACAACCTTAAAAACTCTAGACCTCTATCTGAGTTCCTAGCCTTAGATCTCTTAGTAGCCTTAGTATAGAGATTCTTAAATTGCCTCTCCCTTAATCCGTAGGTTCTCTTTACCTTTTGTTTCTCTCTTAGATGAATACCGTAATCTGAAAGTCTTTGTCTTCTTTTATTACCATGCTGACCAGGGACAAAAGGTTTTCTATTTAAAGCATTCTTATCAGAAAAAGATCTGGAACCTTTCAAAAAAAGGTTTACTCCCTCTCTTCTACTCAATTTTCCTTTTGGTCCTATGTATCTTCCCATCTTATATATTAAAAATATTAATTTCTTGGTGCTTTTCTTGATCTACAACCATTATGAGGTATAGGGGTTCTATCAATCAAAGATGTAATCCTAAGTCCCGCAGCATCTAAACCTTTGACTGCAGCATTTCTACCTGAACCAGGCCCTTTGATAAATACTTTAACCTCCTTCAAACCGTATTTCTTAATAGCTTTCTTCGCAGTGTCTTGTGCAGCCTTTGTTGCAGCAAATGCGGTACTTCTTCTAGATCCACTGAAACCTATTACCGCAGGACTCCCTTGTACTAAGGTATTTCCTTCCCCATCTGTTAATGTGATGATTGTATTATTAAATGTAGCTTGAATCATAGCCATTCCACTACGGACATTCTTTTTTGTACTTTTTTTACTATTCTTTGCCATTTATTATTTCTTCTCTAATTTACGATGTAATCCTCCGACAGGTCTACTCTTACCTTTTCTTGTACGAGCATTATGTCTAGTTCTCTGACCTCTTACAGGAAGTCCTAATTTATGTCGTACCCCTCTATAACATCTAATATCCTTAAGCCTTTTAATATCCCTAAAAACTTTCTGTCTCAATTCTCCCTCAGCTTGAATATTTTTATCAATATATATTCTTACTTTATCAAGTTCTTTGTCAGTCATCTTTCCAACCAATATATTTTCATCAATTTTCGTACCTTTACAAATATCTTTTGCTATCCTCTCTCCTATTCCATAAATGTCTTGGAGTGATATCCATAGCTTCTTATCATTTGTTATCTCCACTCCGGCTATTCTTGCCATGTTTAAAGCTTTTTAAATATAATATTAACCCTGCCTTTGTTTATGCTTAGGATCTCTTTTGCAGTACACATAGACGCGACCCTTTCTGGTTACTATGTAACAATCAGGGCATCTTTTTTTTACTGAAGCTTTTACCTTCATAATTATTTGTATCTATAAGTAATTCTACCTTGACTCTTATCATATGGAGTCATTTCTATCCTTACCTTATCTCCTTCTAAAATACGAATGTAATACATTCTCATCTTGCCTGAGAGATAGCCAGTTACATCATATTTATTTCCGTTTGATTCTATCTCTACGATAAACTTTGTATTTGGTAAACATTCCTTTACCACTCCTTCAAATTCAAAAACTTTCTTTGTATCCTTAACCATAGCAGAATGCAATTCGTGAACTAAATAGTATCCAGTGATTATATCAAAGTATTGCGTACAATTCAAAGGTTTTTGAATGTTTATACTCTTACACTAATATATTTCCTTAGAAACGGTGTAAGAATACCAAATATCAGTTAACTATTCAATATTTAGTGTAAATTTTTAAACTATCGACTTTTCCTTCTCTTAATTGTAGCAATTAGTAACACCCACACACTGGCAGACATCATAATTACTCCAGAAGTAATCATTACAATATTGAAATATGTATCACCTAGATTAGCGATTAAACCGAGAATAATACTCAATATTGCTGTAGAGATACTAAGAATTGTGTCATACAATGCGTACTCCTCACCTTCCATTCCCTCACCAATATTGAGAGCAAAAAGCTTACGCCAATTTACAATATTTAGAGATACTCCCAAACCAAATATAAATTGTAGGATGTAGTATTGATATGCATGATTAATAGATGGGTAAAGAATATATGGTAATCCCATTAGTAATGTACCTATCACTAAGATTGCTATCTCGTCTTTATCTTTCTTTAGCTTATCAGTAAACTTTCCAACCGGAATCTGGAATAGTGCTCTAGTAATATAATAAATACCCGTACCAATTCCAACAAACTCAATAGTATCACTACCAAGCCGATCAGCAAGATATATACTGGAAAGGGAGGATATTATAATCAAAGGGCCCCATGAAAAAACATCAGACATTGTAAGTAGTAGAACCACTTTATTAATCTTGGCAGTTAATTTCTTCATAGATTTATGCTATTTCTAAACCTAATTTATCAACAACCTCTTTATGTATTTCTTCAATACTCGGAGTTGCATCTATCTCAATTAGAATACCTTTTTTTATGTAATATGCAAGGATTGGTTTAATTGTCCTGTTATATTCCATCAATCTCATTTTTATTCTTTCCGGTCTATCATCTTCCCTCTGTTCTAATTT
>DOZG01000062.1:0-1982 GCA_003518125.1 Patescibacteria group bacterium | reverse complement strand
ACCCATCTCAGTGACATTCTTTCGATTGACATTTCTTCTGATAGTGTGAAGTGTATAAAATAGTCTAGTTTCCTGTTGGTATCATTTAAAACTTCTTCGAATAAAGGAATTTGTCCAATATCTCTAACAACGGATATAAAAGCCCAGTTCTTTTCCTGATCGAATTGCTTTACCCAACTTTTTAACATAGTATATGTAAGTTCATTTGGTACAAACTTACCTTTTGACCAATATTGGTGTGCTTTAATTGCATTAAGATCCCCTTGAGAGTACATTTTCCTCAACATTTCTCCAGTGCCAATGTTTTCAAAATTGTATTTTTTGACTAAAAGTTCAACTTGGGTGTCTTTTCCACAACCAGAAGGACCGTGAAAGAGTACTGTTTTCATATACTGGAACTAGTTAAATTAAACAGATTATAATAACACACTACAAATATTTATCGTAACTTCTAACCACAGCCATAGATTCTACTTGTCGTTTCATATCCAATACGGTATTTACTACAATCAAGAGCCCAGTACCAGACATTATTGTAGTCGTCATTAGTCCAACACTTACAAATATATTCGGTAATATTGCTATTATAGCTAAAAATATTGCTCCTACAGCAGTTAATCTTAATGCTGTTTTCTTTAAGTATGAAGCTGTACTTTTCCCTGGTCTAATCCCGGGAACAAAGGCTCCTTGTTTCTGTAAATTCTCTGCTAATTCCTCTGTATTAAATACAACCGTAAGGTAGAAGAAAGCAAAAGCAATTATTAAAAAGAATGTAAGAGCATTTTTAAAGTAACTGTTTGTAAGTAATATAGTAGCTTTCTGAGATATTTCAGTAATCTTTTCACTGTAGTCCTTACTTATCAAAAACTGAGCAATCATTTGTGGAAATGATAGTATAGATACAGCGAAGATAACTGGCATAACACCAGTTTGAGTGAGTTTGATTGGGATATAGCTATCTTTTGCTCCACCTACTCTTACTCTTCTAGAATATTGTGTAGTAATTCGTCTTTCAGCCTGAGTAATGAATATAACTACGGTTATTAATATTATAGCAAACAGGAAAAATACAGTGGTTTGGAATCCGTCCATCAATTGCAAATTATTTTTAATAGTACCAGGAATTCCAGAAATAATACCCAAAAATATTAAATAGGATGAACCGCCTCCAATACCATCTTCTGATATTAACTCACTCAACCACATCATAATTATTGATCCAGCTGTCAATGTTAAAGACATTGCAGTAAGTGTAAGTAAATCTAGTTGATCAACCAAACCAAAGCCTCTTAAAGTAGAATAGATGACAAATGACTGGAGTATAGCTAATGGTACAGTCAATAACCTCGTGTACATACTAATTGTCCTTCTCCCTTCTGCACCATTTTTCCTTAACTCTTCAAGTTTGGGAATTACAGAACCAAGTAGTTGAAATACAATAGATGCATTTATATATGGTGCAAGTCCAATAGCTACAATAGAGGCCGTTTCAAGTACTCCACCAGATACAGTACTCAGAAGATCTCCAAGGTCACTTCCAGCAAAAAGTTGTGATAATGCATCGGCAGGAATCCCTACAACAGGAATAGCAGCTAGTACTCGATAGAACACCAAAATACCAATAGAGAATAGTATCTTTTTTCTTATATCCTTTGTTTTCCAGATATTCTGAATTTTCTCAAGAATTTTTGACATATTCGATAATTTTTAATAGTACTTACTTAATTGTACCACCTGTACTAATGATTTTCTCTTGTGCACTTTTAGACATTGGTAATCCTTTGATAGAAACCTTTTTCTTAAGCTCACCATTACCAAGGATTTTCACATTTTCAACCCTTCCGGCAATTAAACCTTTCTTTTTCAAAGACTCAAGCGTTACTGTTTCACCAGATTTAAAATTGGATTGAATTACATCTAGGTTCACTGCTGTATATTTGATTTTATTTAATGGCTTAAACCCACTAAATTTTGGCATTCTT
>DOZG01000082.1:4592-15059 GCA_003518125.1 Patescibacteria group bacterium | reverse complement strand
GTACTGAAAGCATATAAGTACGAAGCCCATCCCAAGATTAGATATACTTGTGTAACTTGATTACATGGGAGGTCCGCGGAAGACTACCGCGTTGATAGACCCTAGGTGTTAGTATAGTAATATATTTAGCCGAGGGGTACTAATTGACCAAAAGCTTTCTTTTCGATTTTGTCATTTTCTATTCAATTTTGAGTGTACAATCACTCTATAGCTCTTTAGAATTAAATGTCCTGTATGTCTTTGCTTTTTATTAGGCAAAGACTGTCAGGCACTAGATATTAAAGTTTTGATATCTGTTGCCTGGCGATAGTAGCGAAGTGGAACTACCTGATATCCATCCCGAACTCAGAAGTAAAACACTTCAGCGCCGAAAATACTTGAACCGCAAGGATCTGGGAAGATAGGTCATTGCCAGGACTTACAAAATACCCACCATTAGGTGGGTTTTTTGTTTATTAATAGACTTTGTAGACTATGGGGAGATGTCTAGAGTTTTGTGTAAAAATTATTTTTATAATCTGTTACGTTTCGATATTCTTCCAATAGGGATTATTAAGATTGTCGCAAAAATCAATAGTTTACTCAGATTTCATCTAATCTTTTATTTGTAGCTGTTTGATTTAAAGTTATGTTGTGATTGTTATTTGTATACATTCTATATACATATAATCCAAATCCTTACGGGGTAGCTCAAAAGCTACCAATCTTTGAATATTAAACATGTTCTA
This sequence comes from Patescibacteria group bacterium, assembly GCA_003518125.1. GTDB lineage: Bacteria > Patescibacteriota > Dojkabacteria > SC72 > SC72 > UBA9296. The sequence continues at coordinate 14,331 of DOZG01000082.1, read as the reverse complement.
TTTTTATAAAATTGCCATGTTTTTATCTTAATGCTATTCTAAAGTGTTATTTCTGAGATAAAATAATATGGGATTCATATGTCGTTTCATTCTGTGGTTATTGAAGGTGGGGATCAGGTAGGAAAAGGTGATGTTACCCAATATCTTTTAGAAAGTCTTTGTAAAAGGAATATACCTATTCGTAAACTTTCATTTCCATTATATTCTTCACCGTTTGGGGCTATTGTAAGGAAAAACTTAGAGGAGGGCTTCTCTGGTATTCCTAAAATAGAAAAGATAATAGGAACTAAAAGGGAGTTAGAGTTAAAAATGATAGCATATGCTCTTAATAGGTTGGAAACTCTAGAATCGATTTTAAGACGTTTGGAGAAAACGGAGGCATATTTTATACTTGATAGAAGTACATATAGTATAGCTTTGACAATAGCTTATGGCCTTGGTGGTATAAAAAGTATTAAAAGAAATGATGTAAGAAGTTTAATAGATACTGGTTTGAACTTTGAAAAACTTTTTTTAAAGACTTTCGATATGGATAAATGTGTGCTTCATTTGATGGCTGATTATGGTAAGGGGGGTTGGAAGAAATCTAGAACGGATGGTGACTTATATGAGAAAAAGGAGATACAAGAAGTTGCAGATGATATATATAATGAGTTGGCAGATATTGTTGGATCTGGATGGAATAGGGTTTATACAAAAAAGAATGGAGAATTTAGAGATCGTGGGACTATATATTCTGAGGTTGATGAGATAGTTGATGCTCTAAATATGCCAAAAACTAAAAAATTGAATAATCCAATATATGATATAAAAGAAGTTGCCCAAGATGTTTACAATATTGATGTAACGGATTTTGAATTTTTTAAGAAATATTTCAAGAATATTGAAGAAGATAATAATGATAAAAACCAAGAAACTTATAAGTCTGCTTATAAAATAGCCGAACATATTGTTAAGGAAACAAAGAAAGTAAGTTTCAATAATCAATATGTTAGAGAGAATGTAAGAAATCTGCTTGATCTATACCCTGAGATGTTCGATCTAGTTGAATACCATTTTAATCGTGGTTTTGTAAAGAAGATTAAGGAGGGACTTTATGACTAAAAAAGAAGTAGCTAAAAAATTGTTAGAAGAATTTGAACAGATTTTTCTAGATGCTGATACTGAATTAGAAAACTGGAACACACCGTTTCAATTTTTGATATGTGTAATACTTTCTGCACAAACAATGGATAAGCAGGTGAATAGGGTGACTAAGAATCTATTTAGTAAATATCCAGATGCGAAATCATTATCTAAAGCGAATATAGATGATGTTAAGAAGACAATAGGGAGTATTAATTACTTTAATACTAAATCTAAGCATATTATAGAAACAGCTAAGACATTAGATAAAGAGTATAAAGGAGATCCTCCTAAAGATGTTAAAAAACTTCAAGAATTACCTGGAGTAGGTTATAAAACAGCTAATGTTTTTTTAAATCAGATATATCAAGCTAATCAAGGTATTGGTGTAGATACTCATGTTAGGAAGGTTGCCAGAAAGTTTGGATTAACAAAGGAGAATGATGCTGATAAAATAGCTAAGGATTTAGAAAAACTGTATCCAAGGAAAGATTGGTACAAAATTAATAAATATTTTGTTTTATATGGAAGATATAAGATGAAAAAGTAGCTTTAAATCTCTTTAATATGCTATAATCCATCCTGCAGTTAATTAATCTTAGTTGTATATCTAATCTTTACTGCGAGAGATGGTATCAATAGAACAATATGGCAAAAAAAGATATAAATAAAGATCTATATTCACAAATCGATGAATATTTAGATGATAAGTCCAAACAAATAAAACAATTTTCCAAAGGTGATATCGTAGAAGGAACCGTAATGGATATTAGAGACGGTTTAGTAATCGTTGATATCGGTTACAAATCTGAAGGTATTATTGCTGGAAGGGAGCTCAAGAGTGATACTCTTGATTGGACTAAACTAGTTTCTGGAGACAAAGTTCTAGTATATGTTGTTAAACCAGAAGATGATGAGGGACAATTAATACTTTCTATTAGAAGGACTCAACAGGCTAGTGCTTGGCTTAATCTAGAGAAAGCTAAGAAAAAGAGTGAAGTTGTTGAGACTGTTGTAGTAGAAGCTAATAACGGTGGTTTAATTGTTGAGATTAGTCAAGGTATTAGGGGTTTTATTCCTACATCTCAACTTGATGCTACTAGAGTATATTCTAGTGGTGTAAGACAGGTTGGAAAGGATATTTCTTCTAAGGTTCAACAGAGATTGAATTCTTTGGTAGGAGAGGAGATTAAGACTCGTATTATAGAGTTAGATAGGGAAAAGAATAGAATTATTCTTTCTGAGAAGAGAGTAACTCAAGAAGGGGATGCAGCTCAAAGAGAGCAGACATTGAGAAAGACTCAAGAGGGTGATGAGTTAGAGGGTACAGTTAGTGGTATTACACCTTACGGTATCTTTATCAATGCTCAAGGTCTTGAGGGTTTAGTACATCTTTCAGAGTTATCATGGGATAAGGTAGAGGATGTAGGTGCTCTTTATAAGGTAGGAGATCCAATCAAGGTTATGGTAATTGGTATTTCTGATGCCGGTAAAAGGGTTGCTTACTCTATCAAGAGATTACAAATGGATCCGTGGGCTAAAGCAATTTCTAAATTTAAGGTTGGTGATATTGTTGGTGGTAAAGTACAAAAAGTTGTACAGTATGGAGCTTTTGTAAGAATAGGTAAGGGTCTTAATGGCCTTATACATATCTCTGAACTTTCTGATAAGCTTGTTAAAAACCCAGGAGATATTGTAAGTGTTGGTCAAGAGGTTAAGGTTAAGATTTTATCTATTTCTTCTACAGAAAGGCATCTTGGTTTAAGTTTGAAGGCTGTAGACCAGAAGAAGGGTGATGAAGTAGTAAAGAAAGTAGTAAAGAAGAAGCCTGAACTCACCAAAGAAGAGCTTTCTGAAGCGGTTAGTGAGGCAATTACTGAAGAGATTAAGTAATATATTTACTTAGTTAAGAGAAAAGGGGAGTATATTTACTCCTCTTTTTGTTGTTCTACTGTTTGGTTATATACCATATCTTTATCAAAAGCTCCTCCAATTTCTCTAGTTAAAGACTCAAAGTGTTCTATATTCATGAATACGTTAGTAATAACATTTTCTTTATTATCGTTAGTAAATCCATAAGGGAAATAAACCTTAGAAGGATCATCTACAGAAACTTCGGCTAATTGTAAACACATTAAAATTCTGTCGATAGGAACTTTTTGAGGTTTTTCAAATTGATTTGTGTTTAACATCATACATCGAATTTTTAATGCTTTACTCGCTTTAGTAAGATCATGGACTGTATTTGGTATAGGAATATACTTACTAGCTGAAGAATTAGCCAGTGTTGTTTTTAAAGTATTTTTATATTTTAATAGCTCCTCTCTTCTATTCTCATCTAGTTTCCATTCTGCAGCGTCAAGTGTTATTTTACTCCCCTCTAATCTCTTCTGAGAATGCTCTAAAGGTGTAATTTCGTCCATATTTTTCTTTATCAATTTATCTCTTCATCCTACCCCATAACCCATAAACTTACAATATTTGATATAATACAAATATGAAGAATATTGTTAAACCTAAACAAAGTATACTTTCTAGACTAAGTAGAAACGCAAAAATATCTCTTAGAAACGCAAGCATAATATCAGGGCATCTTAAATTAAAAGAAATAACTCCTGAGAATCTACTAGTAGGGATATTACTGAACAGAGAATCATTGGCAAGAAGAACTATTGATGCCATGAACATTGTTACTGATGATATATTAAGTAAATTACTAGATGGAAGTAATATTGATATTACAAAGATTGGTAGTAGATCGAGAGATATTGTATTAGGAGAGGGTGTACAAGATATATTAAGGAGGGCATATGATTGGTCTCATAGATTTTCTCATGTATATGTAGGAACTGAACATATACTACTTGGGATATTAAGTAGTAATATTCCTCTTACGAAACTTCTGGCTAAATATGGGTTGAATAGTAAAGTTTTTAGGAAGAAGTTAGGAGAATATGCAATATATCCAATTGGAATACTATCCAGACCAAATATTCGAATGAATATAAATGGTGAAAATGATGGTATTGTAGAGAATATAGGGGTTGATTTGGTTGGATTAGCCTTAGAAGGGAAGTTAGACCCAGTAATTGGAAGGGAAGAAGAGCTTGATACTGTAATCAAAATACTAAGTAGGAGGAATAAGAATAACCCATTGATTATAGGAGAAGCTGGTGTAGGGAAAACAGTACTTGTAGAAGGATTAGCACAAAGGATAGCGGATGGGAAAGTACCACAGTCTCTGCGAGATATGCGTATTGTATTACTAGATATCGCCTCTATAATCGCAGGAAGCAGAATGAGGGGTGATGTTGAGGAGAAGATGATGGCGATTGTAAGTGAGGTAGTAGAAGATAGTAATACGATCTTATTCATAGATGAGATACACAATATTCTTTCATCTGGTATCCCTGGTGGTTCCTCTGATATAGCTTCGATACTTAAACCAGCATTACTTAAAGATGATTTTAGGTGTATCGGTGCAACAACTACAGAAGAATATAGTATGTATATTGAAGAGGATAGTGCTTTAGCAAGGAGGTTTCAGTCAGTAATTCTAGAGGAGTCCTCTGTGAAAGATACTTTGGAAATTTTAAAAAATATTAAAGTAATATTTGAGGCTCATCACAATATTAATATTAACAAAGAAGCTTTAGTTACTGCTGTCAAACTATCCGATCGATATGTAAGTGATAGGTATTTACCGGATAAGGCGATTGATTTACTTGATGAGGCATGTGCTACTAAACGTATCAAAATAGAATCTGGATATCAAGAACTTTCTAGTTTGATTAATAAGTTAAGAGATATTGGTAAGATTAAGATTAAACAAATAACTAGAGGTAATATGGTAAAGGCAGCTGAGTTAAATAGTGAGGAAAAGGTATTAAGAAAGGAAATAGCAAAGTTGGAAAAAGAGTGTGATGAGAGTAAGAAGGATATAGATAATGAGGTCAATGTTGATGATGTGAGAGAAATTGTATCTAAATGGACTGGAATACCTTTAAATACTCTTGGTAGTAAGGAAAAATCTTCATTACTTGAATTAGAGAATAGATTAAATGGTTTAGTGATTGGTCAAAATGATGCTGTTGATGTGGTTTCTAATGCTATTAAACGTGCTAGAACAGGTATTTCGGATGAAGATAGACCTTGGGCATCGTTTCTTTTTTTAGGTCCTAGTGGTGTTGGAAAGAGTGAGTTAGCAAAAGCTTTAACTGTAGAGTTGTTCGGTAATAAAGATAGACTTGTACAAATAGATATGAGTGAAATGATGGAGAGTCATAGTGTATCGAAATTAATAGGTTCTCCTCCAGGATATATTGGGTATAAGGAAGGGGGTAGATTAACGGAAGTAGTGAGGAAGTATCCTCATAGTGTAATTTTGTTTGATGAGATAGAGAAAGCTCATCCGGATGTCTTGAATATATTACTTCAGATATTAGAATATGGTCATCTTACTGATGGTAAGGGGAGGACTGTTAACTTTAAGAATACTGTAGTTGTTTTAACTTCTAATATAGGGGCAGAAGAGATTAGTAAGGATAAAATACTTGGGTTTGTTGGTAGTAAGGGTGTTAGGAGTGATGAAGATATTGATGAAGCATATGATGGTATGAAAGATATGCTTATGTCTGAATTAAAGGGTACTTTAAGGCCGGAATTGATCAATAGATTGGATGATGTTGTCATATTTAGGGCATTGAATAGAAGAGATGCTAGAAAGATTGTTAAATTATTGGTAGGTGAGTTAAATAGAAGGCTTCTAGATCAGAATATTAAGGTTAAATTAGACAGAAAGTTGGTTACATATATTGTTAAAGAAGGTTTTAGTGAAGAGTATGGTGCTAGACCACTTAGGAGGTTAATACAGGATACTGTGGAGAATGTTTTAGCTGATTATCTATTGAAGAATACTGTTAAGAATGAAAAGAAAATTAAACAGATTAAATTAGGGATGGAAGAGGATAGGGTAGTTGTATTATAATAAGATATGAAATATATCTGTTCTAATTGTGGAGCTCAGTTTCCTAAGTGGTCTGGTAAATGTTCTGCCTGTGGTCAATGGGGTAGTTTAGAAAAGTTTGAAGAAATTACAGAAATCTCCCGAGTTAATAGTGGTGAACCTGCTAGCTATAAGCCGATTACTGATATTAATAAGAAGACCTCTAATAAATATGCTTCCAATAACCGTTTAAGTACGAGCTTTTCTGAACTAGATAGAGTGTTAGGTGGTGGTTTTGTAGAAGGTGAGATTGTATTAATAAGTGGAGAACCAGGGGTAGGTAAATCTACATTACTTCTTCAAGTAGCAGCCAATTTAATTATTCAGAATAAGGATATCTTATATGTATGTGGGGAAGAATCTCAATCACAACTTTACTCTAGGTTGGAGCGTGTAGGAGGTGGGAAATCCTCTAGTAAATTTCGTAAATTATCTATTACAGATAATACAGATGTTGATGCTGTTAGTAAGCTAATTAACAAAAAGCATTTTGACTTGGTAATAGTTGACTCTATACAAAGTATGTCGTCTCAGTTATCAAGAAGTTTTGTTGGAAGTGTCTCTCAAGTAAGGATATCTGGGACCATACTGACTCGTACTGCTAAACAATCTGGTACTCCGATAATTGTAGTAGGTCAAATTAATAAGATGGGTGATGTAGCGGGACCTAAGATTCTTGAGCATATTGTAGATTGTGTTTTAAATATTGAAGGTGAAAAGTTTAATCAGTATAGGATAGTAAGGGGTATGAAAAATAGATATGGTTCTACGAATGAAATTGGTGTGTTTGAAATGAGTTCTAAGGGATTAATCGAAGTATTGAATCCATCTTTGGTATTTTTGGAGGATAATCATAAAGTGTCTGGAAGTGCAATCGGCGCTGTACTACAAGGATCTCGAGTTGTTTTTGTTGAAGTGCAGGCGTTGGTTTCTGAGAGAGAAGAGGGTGGTTTTACTGGACCTTTAAGGAGAGTTGCTAATGGTATAAAAAGGCCAAGACTTGATATGCTTTGTGCGGTAATTAGTCGAAGAGGTGGTTGTTTTTTAGGAAATAAGGATGTATATGTGAATGTGGTAGGGGGCTTGAATATTTCAGATCCTGCTCTAGACTTAGCTATATGTGCGGCTATTAAATCTGCCTCAAGAGATAAGATATTAAATAAGAGCACTATATATTTTGGAGAAATTGGACTTACTGGAGAAGTTAGGGGGTCATGGGGCTCGGAAAGTGTGTTAAAAGAATCTGGGAGGGTTGGGTATAAGAATGCTATTGTAGGGCGTGCGAAGATTAAGGGTGCGAAAGGTTTGGAGATTAAGAAAATCTCCTATCTAAAACAACTCTAAGCTCTTTTCGTTCTTTAAAAAAGAATTGTAGGGCAATTGTGGGAGGGTTTTTATCGATCTAACTATCCACAATTTTCGTCACAGGTTAAACTTAGAGAGTAATCGTAACAATTGGTTAATGCATGTATTAAACCATTCATATTCTGTACTATCTAGGAGAAGTTATCCTAGAATGTGGATTGATTATATAGGGTTGACAGTTATGAAAAGTAGCTGTATAATTTACTACTTTCTTTAAGAATCGATGTGGATATCTTAGTTTTATCCCTTTGTCTGGAGTGTCACAAGCGCTTCTGGGCAAAAGGATAAGACTAAGAAACCGATCTTTTCGTCCCTGGGCTTGGGGTATCATAAATACATCTGAGTCTAAGGATGAGAAGATGGGAAGTATCACTAGATACACATCGATTTCTCTCCACTACATTAGTGGGAAGAAACCGGGGTCGGTTGGGGCAGTACCGATCCCTTTTTCTAAAGTATTGACTTAAGAGTTTTTTTTCAGTTATACTAGAAAGTCTTATGTAGGAATTGTCTATATGTTTAAATTTCCCAAAGTAAAGTTATGGTAAAAAAATCAAAAACCATTCATGAATATGAGAGTATGAGTCTTGCTGAATTAAGAAAGGAGGCTACTACTTTAGAGTTAAAGAATTATATGGAACTTCCCAAAAGAGGGCTTCTTATTGAAGTATTGAAGAAAAAAACAGAGAAAGATGGTTTCATTATTGTAGAAGGGTTACTTGAAGTTCAAAAGGATGGATCTCATGGTGTATTAAGGACAGATGGTGTTCTTCCTGGGGAGAATGATGTATATATCTCTGGTTCACAGATTAAGAAATTTGGTCTCAAAACTGGGGATGAAGTATCTGGACCAGCTCGATTACCAAAAGAGAAGGAGAAGTATTTAAGTCTTTTAAGAGTAGATACTGTTTATGGTAAACCGGCTGCAGATGCTGCCAAAAGGCCTCAGTTCAGGAAAATGACACCAATTTTCCCAAATAAGCAAATTAAACTTGAAACAACCTCAGAGATTATTTCTACTAGGATTATAGATCTTCTTGCTCCAATTGGTTTTGGTCAGAGGTCTATGATTGTATCTCCTCCTAAGGCTGGTAAGACTTGGTTACTGAAAGATGTCGCAGCAGGTATTGCTAAGAATCATCCTAAAGCAAAACTTATGGTAGTCCTTGTTGCTGAACGACCTGAAGAGGTTACGGATATGAAGAGGTTTGTTAAAGGGGAAGTATTTGCTTCCAACTTCGATGAATTACCGGAACAGAACTGTAAAGTTGCTGAGATGGCATTACAAAAGGCAGAAAGAATGGTGGAATGGGGCGAAGATGTCATTATTTTGATGGATAGTATTACTAGACTTGCTAGAGCATACAATATTACAATGCCTACATCTGGTAAAACATTATCTGGTGGTTTCGATCCAGCAGCTTTGTATCCACCTAAAAAGTTTTTTGGTGCTGCCAGAAACTTTGAAGAGGGTGGGAGTCTCACTATTGTAGCGACTGCACTTGTAGAAACAGGTAGTCGAATGGATGATCTTGTATATGAGGAGTTTAAAGGTACGGGTAATATGGAGCTTCATTTGGATAGAGCTCTTGCTAATAGGAGAATATATCCATCTATTGATGTGGTAGCATCTGGTACTAGAAATGAAGAGTTACTACTTAGCAAAGATGTATTGAATCAATCTTGGAGGATTAGAAGAATGTTAGAGGTGCTTAATCCAAATGAGAATCCTACAGAAGTATTAGTAGGTCAGCTTAAGAAAACGAAAAACAATGAGGAATTCTTAGCAACTTTGCACGAAGCCTAAGTTTGGTATAATAGAGTTGTAAATTGAGAGTATTCTTGAATGTCTAAATATAAAGATTCTTCAAAAAATATAACAGGCTTGAGTTTCCGAGATATTCGTTTAGCTAAAAAGGGTATTGAACGTAATGATATTCTCTTTTTAGATGAGGATATAGCAGAGAACCCTGTAGTTTTCAGGGTTAGAAAATTACTTTTCAGATTGTATGAGAAATTAGAAGGAAACCAGGGCATTGGCGGATTTTTGCTAGATTTTTTTAGGTATCTTTCCTCTAGAGTAAGAGTATTACTTGTAATTCTCTCCGTAATCTCTGACATGCTTTTGGGTAATTTAGAAAAAAGAAAAGATTCTTTTATCAAAAAGCTTTTCTGGGGTAGAGGAGATTTCCTTAAATCTTCTATGCAGTTTATTTCCGTTATCTTGGTATTAGTAGTTCTACT
>DOZG01000082.1:3180-4550 GCA_003518125.1 Patescibacteria group bacterium | reverse complement strand
GCTACACTTAATACTGCTGTACCTAAGGATAGGGAGAGAAGAGTAGTAGAGCAGTATATTGTGAAGACTGGTGACACTCTTAGTACTATCGCTCAGGATTGGAAGGTGACAGTGGAAACTATCAAATGGGCTAATAGTTTGTCTTCAGATTTGGTTAAACCTGGTCAAACATTAGATATACCTCCATCTGATGGGGTATTGATTACTGTTAAAAAGGGTGATACTTTAAGTAGTTTAGCTAAGAAATATACTGCTAGTGATCAAGCTATTGCTGACTTCAACTGGTTAGATTATCCATTTACATTAGTAGTTGGGACATCATTATTTATACCAGAAGGTAAAATGCCAGCCCCGAAGCCTATTGTTGTGGCTAGAAGGACGCCTTCTTCTTATGTTTCGAATTACAGTATTTCAAGTTCGTCTGTAGGTGCTGCAGATTCCAATGTTGGTAAATTCTTGGGTTGGCCAATCGCTGGTGGGGCAGGCAAAATATCGCAATATTATAAAGGGGTTTACCATAGGGGTATAGATATTGCGGATAGAAATTTGCCTAATATTATAGCACCAGCTTCAGGTACCATTATCTTCGCTGGTTGTTACGGTTCTTGTCCTCCTCTTGGTTCTACCTATGGTGGTTCTAACTATGCCTGGTCTATCCAAATTGATCATGGTAATGGATATACTACATGGTATGCACACCTAAAAAATATCTATGTTAGAACTGGTCAGTCAGTATCTAAGGGGCAATCAATTGGTCAGATGGGTTCTACAGGACGTTCTACAGGTCCTCATCTACACTTTGAAGTTAGAAAGGGGAGTGCATATGGGACACAGGTAAATCCTTTGTATTACACTAATTGGTAGTGATATAATGCATGGGCTCATAGTTCAGTTGGCTAGAACATCGCATTCGCATTGCGAAGGTCACCGGTTCGATCCCGGTTGAGTCCATATAAGTAATGGGCCTGTAGCTCAGTTGGCTAGAGCACATCGCTGGCAGCGATGGGGTCAGGGGTTCAAATCCCCTCAGGTCCAAGTTTTGTATACATTTGTTAGTTTGTTCCACAACAGTGTTTCCCAGAAAGTAACTTCCTTTTCTAAAGCATTTTTTGTAGAATAGGTAATAATATAAAATATTAGTAGAGTAGTATGGGTAAAAGATATAACCCAAAAGACTTTGAATCTAAGTGGCAAAAGCAGTGGTTTTCTAAAATGGAATACAGTGCTCAAGATTTGCTTAGCAACAAAGAGAAATACTACCAACTAGTAGAATTCCCATATCCATCTGGTCCTGGAATGCATATTGGACATACTAGAAACTACTCTATGGCTGATTCCGTAGTAAGACTTCGACGTATGATGGGTCAAAA
>DOZG01000082.1:0-3083 GCA_003518125.1 Patescibacteria group bacterium | reverse complement strand
TTATCCTTTGATTGGAATAGGGAGGTTAACACTACAGATCCAAAGTATTACAAGTGGACACAATGGATTTTTCTAAAGCTTTATGAAAAAGGTTTAGCATATATGGCAGATATTCCAATTAATTGGTGTCCAAAGTGTAAAGTAGGTTGTGCAAACGAGGAGGTTATAGATGGTAAGCATGAGAGATGTGGTAGCCTTGTTGAGCAGAAAAAATTAAAACAATGGGTGTTGAAAATTACTGAGTATGCTGATAGGTTGGTAGATGATTTAGATGGAGTTAATTACTTAAGCAGTGTAAAGGCACTTCAGAGAAATTGGATAGGCAGAAAGACTTGGTATGATATTGATTATAAAATAGAGGGTACTGATGAGGTGGTTAGAGTATCAACCACAAGGCCTGATACACAGTTTGGTGCAACTTTTGTAGTAGTTGCCCCGGAGCATGAGATACTTGAGAGGTTAAAGAGTAAGATGCCCAAAGAGAATGTAGTGGATGTGGTTAAGTATATCAAGGAGGCTAAGGTCAAGTCTGAAATAGAAAGGTTGAATGAGTCTAGAGAGAAAACTGGTGTGTTTACAGGGCTATATTGTATTAATAGCATTAATAATATTCGGTTGCCAATATATACTGCAGACTTTGTTCTAACAACGGTTGGTACAGGTATGGTAGTAGGAGTTCCTGCTCATGACAGAAGAGATTTTGAATTTGCTAAAAAATTTAATCTTCCAGTCATTAGAGTAATTGAAGGTCCTAATGGGGATAAATCAGAGATAAATGCTTTAGAAAAGGTATATGTCGATGATGGTATTGTGTTTGATTCAGCCTTTATGAACGGCCTTAGTAGTGTAGATGCTAGAGTAAAGGTAGGTGAATATATTACTAAGAATGGTATTGGAGAGGTTATAGTGAGATATCATCTTAGAGATTGGATTTTTTCTAGACAGAGGTATTGGGGAGAACCCATACCAATGGTTCATTGTGAGAAATGTGGTATTGTACCCCTTAAAATCGAGGATTTACCATTAGAATTACCTATTGTAGCAGAATATGAGCCCTCTGAGGATGGTCAATCACCATTAGCTAATATATCAGATTGGGTTAATACTACATGTCCTAAGTGTGGTGGATCTGCAAAGAGGGATACCGATACTATGCCTAATTGGGCTGGTTCTAGTTGGTACTACTTAAGATATTGTGATCCTGATAATGATAGTAGGTTAATTAGTAAGGAATTGGATAAATATTGGATGAAAGTTGATCACTATGAGGGTGGTTCTGAGCATATTACACTACATTTGTTATATTCTAGGTTCTGGCATAAGTTTTTATATGATATTGGAGTAGTAAATGATCCCGAACCTTATCAAAAACGTACTATACACGGTGTTGTACTTGGTGAAGATGGTGTAAAGATGTCTAAATCACGGGGGAATGTAATTAGTCCTGATAAATTGATAGATGAGTATGGTGCAGATGTAACTAGGGCATATCTTATGTTTATGGGTCCATATGAGGGTAATGTTGTGTGGAATACTAGAACGATTAAAGGTGTTAATAAGTTTGTTAAAAGGTGGTTTTCCTTTATACAGGATACTTGGGAGTCTGTTGGGGAAAATGATAAGGAAGTTGAAGTAGCACTCAATAAATTAGTGAATAAGGTACAGAAAGGTATCCTGAATTGGAGGTTTAATATTGTAGTAGCAGCTTTTATGGAGTTTTATAATAATTATAACTCAAAGACCTTTAGTAAATCACAGATAGAAACTCTCATTACTATATCTACTCCAATTATGCCTCATTTGGCAGAAGAGCTTTGGCACTTAACCGGACATAAGGGATCTGTAAATAATCAGCTATGGCCTAAAGTTGATACTGATTTACTTGTAGAGGATACTTTAGAGATTGCTGTACAGATTAATGGCAAGGTGAGGGGGAGGGTAGTCATCGAAAAAGATATGACTGAGGATCAAGTGAGAGATATTGTAGTAAATGATGATAGAATTTGTGAATTTTTAGATGGGGATACAATTAAAAAGTTTATATATGTTCGTGGTAAAATTGTAAACATTGTTATCTAGTTACTACAAGTAGTTAATTATTATGTAAAACGATTGATTATCAATACTTTTTCGTGTACTATGAATGAATACAGAGGAGTCTTTTTGTTCAATTGACTTCAGAGTAGATTCTAGTACTGCCTATGATACAAGTAAACTGCCTAAATAGAAGAAAGATCGTGTTTTCCTTTATAATACCCCTAATTTTGTCGGTATTCTGTTTATCATTGTTATCGGATACCATCTACGCAGTAGGTAGTGATGAGGTTTCTTTACAGGGAAAGATTGTTAGGAATGATACAGGGTATGAGGGATTAAATGTTGTTAATGGAACTCCTGCTTGTGTATTGTCTGGAGCGGACAGTTGTAATTTTAAGGTTAATTATTATAGTGCGGTTACTGCAGGAACATTGTATTACTCTGAGAAATTTGAGGATGTGGAGATAGGGGATTCTGGGGGTATTTTTAATTTGGATTTAGGTAGTGGAACTTTAGTTTCTGGTGGATCTAAAGGTTCTATGAATGAGGTTTTATTATCCGAGAAAGAGGTTTTTCTTGAAATAGTATTTGATCCTGCAGGGGATGATAGTTATGCTGAGACTTTTACAAGAACTGCTTTAGGTGCTTCTGCTTATGCTTTCGGTTCTGCTGCCGATGGTTTCAATTTTTATAATGTGAATGATGCTGGAGAGAGTGTTTTAACTACAACCACTGGTTCTGTTTATTACAATACAACAGATTCTGTTTTAAAGGTTTACAATGGTGGAAGTTGGGTATCAGTTGGTAGTGCAGGAGCTAATGCTTGGACTTCGGAGAATATTAATACATGGACATATGATCAATATATGGAAAGTACAGGAGTTGGAACATTATCAAATTTCTCTTTGGATGTTGATGATGATAGGTTGTCGATTAATGTGGATCAATTAGAGGGTGGTTTAACTGTATTTTCCTCACATACTACTGGTAGTGAATGGCCTTTAGTTTCTTTTAAAGCTGATGGTGAGGGTTTTGATGCTACAGTT
>DOZG01000014.1 GCA_003518125.1 Patescibacteria group bacterium | reverse complement strand
GAACCAAACTTACTCTCATTAATATACATAGCCTTCTCTAAGATAATACTCTTCTCTCCATCCCTATCATTCACCCTACCAGCTATTAACATAGGCTTTCCCTCTACTAAAACATTTTTTATTTCCCTATATGATCTAGGAAACACCACTATATCAGTACTCCCACTCTTATCCTCTGCTGTAAGAAACGCCATCATATCTCCTTTCTTAGTAGTGATTCTCCTAATCTTACTAATCATTACCCCCAATATTACCAATGTATTATTTTTCTTTTCTAACGCGGACTGGGTGGAGATAACTTTCTTACTATCAAAAAACTCCTTAAGATTATCAAGTGGATGACTCGAAAAATATATACCAAGTAACTCCTTCTCCCATTCCAATAATTGGCTAATTGGAGTCTTCTCAATCTCCGATAAATGTGTAGCGTGTACCATTCTTCTTTTCTCCTTCTTTGAACTCTTGCTCATACTAAAGATATCCATTTGTCCAGCAATAAACATATTTTTTTCTTTCTTAGTATTCTTATATATTGTTTCAAGTACTGTAATGAGTGCACCCCTATCACCAAACTCATCCATTGCACCAGTCATTATTAGGTACTCTAGTGCCTTTTTGGATAGCTTACTATCAATTAAACGGTACACTAAATCATCAAGACTGGTATATTCTCCATTCTCCTCTCGTTCTTTTATGATTTCTTTAACAACATCCCCACCAACATTCTTGACCGCACCTAAACCAAACCTAATATTATGATTATCTTCGATTGTAAAGTAAAAGTTACTCTTGTTAATTGTCGGAGGTAAAACATCAATACCAAGTCTCTCGCACTCATTAAGATCTAATATAATTCTATCAAAGTTATCTAAATCACCTTCTAAAAGTGCGGCCATAAATTCTAATGGATAGTGCGCTTTTAAATATGCAGTCCAGTAGGATATTGTGGCGTAAGATGCACTATGTGCTTTATTAAATCCATAATTTGCAAACTGTAAAAGCTTTCCCCACAATCTCTCAACCTCTTGAAGGTCATATCCGTTCTTTTCTGCACCCTTCATAAATACTGGTTTCTCTGCCTTCATGATCTCAACCTGCTTTTTACCCATTGCTCTACGTAAAATATCTGCACCTCCAAGAGTATATCCACCTATAATCTGAGCGATTTTCATAACTTGTTCTTGGTAAGTAATAACTCCATTAGTAATATTTAGTACAGGTTCTAATTCCTTAAAGATATAATCAGGATCCTGCTTACCCTCTTTTACTGCAACATATTCAGGAATATATTTCATAGGTCCAGGACGATATGCGGCCAGGATATAGCAAAGATCTTCCTGAGTCTCTGGTTTTAGAGCTTTAATCGTACGCCTCATACCACTACCCTCCATTTGAAATATTCCTACTGTATGTCCACTCCTAATTACATCGAAAGTTGCTTTATCATGTGCATCAAGCTTCCTAAGATCAATTTTTGTATTACAATTAGCTTCAATCTTTTTTATAGCGGCACCAATAACATTAAGGTTTCGTAAACCTAGGAAATCAAATTTCATTAAACCTATTGGTTCAATATCCTTCATCTCAAATTGGGTCATACCAATACCACCACCATGGGCATCTTTCTGTATTGGACAGTAATCAACAACAGGAGTAGGAGTGATAATGATTCCACAAGCATGTGTACTAACATTTCTATGTAAACCAGATACCTCCCTAACAATCTCCCCAAGTCTTTGGGTTTCCGAAGAAGAATGAATTATCTCTGCAAATTCTGGATTATGCTCCATCATATAATCAAAACTTCTCGCTTTCCCAAAAACCACATCAACCATTTTTGATAGTTGATCAGCAATACTTAAATCAATCCCTATAACTCTAGATACATCACGAATCGCCTGTCTTGTTTGTAGTTTCCCAAAGGTTACTATCTGTTTAACATTATCTATTCCATACTTCTCTATCGTGTACTGTATTAACTTATCACGCCCTTTATCTGCAATATCGATATCAAAATCTGGAGGAGAGTCTCTCTCTGGATTAAGAAATCTCTCAAAATATAGCTCCCAACCAATTGGTTCAATATTAGTAATATCAACACAGTATGCAACTACAGAACCACAACCAGAACCTCTCATTCCAACAACAATATCATGTTCACGACAATATGTTACAAAATCACGAACAACTAGGAAATAGCTATCATATCCTTTTTTGTCAATGATATCTAATTCATAATTAATACGCTCTCGTAAATCCTTATCCACTTTCTTATACTTCTTTTTAACATTCTTTAATGTAAGTTTTCTAAGAAAGGATTTCGGGGTTTCACCTTTTGGAAGATCTAAAAAAGGAGTCTCAACTCTTCCCCATGTAATATCATACTGTTTAATACTATTTGCTATCTTCTGAGTATTCTTTATAGCTTCCGGAAGGTCTTTAAAAAGCTCTTCCATCTCCTCGGGTGTTTTAACATAAAACTCATTAGTTGGCATTGTACGCCTATCAAGATCATCCCATGTTTTTCCATCATTGATACACCAGAGAATTTCTTGAATCTGAGCACCATCCTTATCAAGGTAATGACTATCACATGTAGCCACTATTGATAGATCTAACTTCTTCGCTATCTTAAGTAAACCTTGATTAACAACCTCCTGTTCTTCCATACCGTTACGCATGATTTCGATATAGAAATTGTCTTTAAATATTGATGAATACTTTTTTGCAGCTTCTAAAGCTTTTTCATACTGGTTATTAAGTAAAGGTCTTGATATTGGACCAGCTAAACATGCAGAGAGTGCTATAAGACCCTCTGTATATTTAGATAAGGTTTTAAAATCAATACGAGGTTTGTAGTAAAATCCTTCCATATGGGCAAGAGATACTATCTTCACAAGATTTTTGTAACCTTGTTTATTCTTTGCTAGCAGTATTAAATGAAAATACTTATTATCAATACCAAATTCCCTATCAGCCATACTTCTTGGTGCAATATATATTTCACAACCAAGAATTGGTTTAAGACCAGCATTTTCCATATGGCTCTTAAACTTATAAGCTGCATACATATTCCCGTGATCAGTAATAGCACAGGATAACATATTACTCTCTTTAAGCTTCTCTATTAAATCATCAATTTTAGTAGTTGCATCCAATAGTGAGAATTCTGTATGTAGATGTAAGTGTGTAAACATTGTTTTCTTAGATAGATTATTTCTGATATACTAAATTATGTCAAACACTGTCCAAAAGTTACAGCCATATATTAGAAACACTAATAGTAAGCCACAGAAAAAGTGGAAGTTTTTTCTTATTCCACTCTTTCTTGGAATATATATGATTTTTCTCTCACCAATTGTTGAACCTAGTATAGAAAATATTCTATTTTCTGTTGTACGAAATTCAAAATCTGAAAAATTTAATTTTCTAACTCCAGTATATGCGACTTCTAATCTTGGATATTCATATTCACTTTCTGTGATAGGAGAAGAGAATCCTCTAGATATGGTAAGTTCGAAAACGAAATATTACATTAAGGATCCAAGAGTATTAGCAATGTCAGAATTCCTAGGCGATTACAACTCTCCTATGCAACCGTATGCGGAAGTATTCGTTGTTGAATCTGATATTTACGGACTTGATTGGAGATTGGTAGCAAGTATATCTGGAGTAGAATCTGCTTTTGGAAACCTAATACCACATACTGGATATAACAATGGGTGGGGATGGAGAGGTGGTCCAGCAGGAGCGTACAGTGTATTTGAAAACTTCGGTGATGGTATAGAACATGTTACCCAAAGATTAGCCCTGGGATATGGGATATCACTTACACCTTTTGATATAGAATCAACATACTGTCCTCCATGTGCAAGAAATCCTGCTCACCCTTGGGCTAATGGTGTAACCCGATATATGAATGAACTAGAATATTATTTAAATAACTTAGAAAATATATAGAGATGATCAGACTACTACTCAGAATTGCTTACATTGCAGACACTTTCATCGAGACCCTTATAATTATCAGATTACTACTATCCCTTTTCTCTGCTAATCAATTAAACTTATATGTACAATGGATATTTTCAATGTCTGATATATTCATAACCCCATTTAGCGGTATTACTGCTTCTACATTAGTAATTGATAATTTTGAAATAATGATAACACCAATAATTGCTTTAATCTTTTTTGCAATCATTGGTTTTGTTCTCTCGGAGTTATTAAAAGCCTTTAGGCATGATTAAACCGTCATTTTTGACAAAAATATGGTATAATTACCCCTATGGCAAAGACAAACTTAAAACAGAGTAGTGGCCTACCCCTTTTTTTTAATGGAGAAGAGATACAATCCGAAGAATATCAACCAAAAGATATTTCTATTATAACTATTGAAGATATTAAACCCCAACTTCTAAATCTAGATTTAGATTGCCCAGAAACTTTCTATGTGAAATATAAGGATATTGACAATCAACTTGGGGATTTAAAAAACATGGGTTTACGAGTAAATCTATACCTAATGAAACCTAACTTAGCTGGAATAGAGTTTGTAAAATCAAAAGCTACCAAATGCAGTAAGTATCCAAGATTATTCGAAATTATATACGGCGGAGGTAATGTATTACTACAAAAATATGTAAGCCCTATTGAAAACAGAATATATAGACTTCAAATTAAAAAAGGGAGTAAGCTTTTGGTTCCACCTGGATACTCTATTTGTTTAATAAATACAAGACAGGCTTCAACATTAATAGCTTTAGAAATATCTCCTAGAAATTCTAGAACCCGTGTAGTGCTTGAAGATAAACGTGGCATGTCCTATTATATTATCAGGAAAAACGCTAAAGTAGAGATAGTAAGAAATCCTGCCTACAAAATAATTAATAATATCGAAGATCTTGATATAAAGAAGATTCTTAACGAAAAGAATATAACTAAGAAGACACCAATAATTAAACAAATATTAAGAAACTATGAAAAGTTTGATTCGATTTTTAAAGAAAGCGATATGGATTTCTAGTATCTTGTTTTTTTTAGTTCAATTTAACAGCTCTCCCCTTTCTGCACAACAAAATATATCTACTAGTTCAATATTCTCTCATATAGTTAAAAACAATGGATATATAGATACAACCTGTACTCTTACAATATCTTCTCTTGAGAGAACTGTCCTTACCTACTACACCATTACAATCCCACAAACAGATATTACCCCAGATATATTTTCAATAACAGGGAATAAGCCATTAGAGGCAACTGTATACAATCGAAATAATGCTACAGATATACTGATTGATTTAGAAAATTCAATAGTATCTGATACAAACCCACAAAAGATACGTATTACTTATTCCTACACATATGATGATCAAACTATTCTAAATCTAATCTCCAAAATTACAGATACTGATACAACACAGGTATCTATTACATATCCCAAAAGTTTTGGTGAAGTAAACTGGATATCTGATCAAACAGAAAGTGAAAAACAGGATGACAATAATTATATATTAAATATTCATTCTCCAGATTCTACTTCTATAAAGTTAATATTTGATCAAGGAATTGTATATAAATTCGATATTTCAAAATCATTTAATAACCAAAGTGATATTGCTACACAGTACGAACTTTTAATACCACAAGATTCTGAATTTCAAAAAATTATCATCGAAAATATTAGCACACAACCAACACAGGCTATTCTTGATAATAATCTTAATTATCTACTAATATTTACAGTAGATCCACAGACTCAAATGGATGTAAAGATTTCTGGATATGTAGTAATGGAATATCATAAATACTACCCTTCGTTTGAAACTCCACACTACGATAATCGTAATATATATTGGAGTATAGAGAATAAGCAAATTGAGAAGGTAGATGAATATTTAGAAAGTAAGAGAATTGTAGACAATGCAGTTGATACAGATAAACTACTAAAATACCTATACACATACACCATTGATACCCTTACACCATCAGCTTCCTCAACAACACTCTCCGGAGGAACAAGAGAGGGAAGTATTGAGATTCTAAGAGATCCTATTAATTGCACACCAGAAGACTATGCAGATGTACTTAAAACAATACTTAACTACTACGGTATCCCAAGTATATATACCATTGGGTACATATCAGATATATCAAACTATCAAGAAAACGGAATGTTTCATTACTGGATACAGGCATATGATGGAGAGGAATGGTTAATCTTAGATCCATATCTTGAAGACTACTCTAAAGTATCTCTGTTCGGAAGAGAACAGTTTGATCATATCTCAATTCTTAATCGGATATATGAACCAATATCCCCGACACTACCATATTACTCGGATAATGATATCCGTTTTGAATATATTTCGGATAGTAATACCATATACTCCCCACAAGGTAATCTTTCTCTCTCCCTCGAACCGTATTCAATTTTAAATAAGTATTTACACGGAAGTATATATTTAGAAAATACAGGTAATACAGTATTAACAGGAGTTGAATTCTTAGATTCAAATCTAGACATTAATCAATACATTGACTACGTTAGCAATTCTACAAACGCCATACTTCTCCCTCATATGAACAAAAGAATTAATTTTTACATTCCTTTCAACAACCTAGAAGAGGATATGATATTTACATCAGCTAATATTAAAAACGGTATTAAAACAGTTCAATCAGAATTACTCTCAACAAATTACTCAATAGCTAAACACACCGGCTATGAAACTGTTGTAAAGGCACTTTCTGCCACTATTTTCCTAATCTTTCTGGGAGCTGTATATTTAATAATAAATAAAGTAGTATATAAAAAATGAGTGACCCATTAATTCTCACAACTATAATCTTGAGTATGATTGGCCTCCTAGTCCTTTTCTCTAGATTAAATACCTCAAAGAGTATTGTACGAAAGAAATCTTCCATACTTAAAAGATTAAATGATCTAAAACCTCATGCAGAGAGTGACAATGGATATGAAAGGAAAGATGCAATAATTAGACTTGATAATATTTTAAGTAAAGCATTAAACTATAAATATAAGAATGTAAGTAATTGTGGAGAGAATCTTAAGAATGCTAAGAACCTTTTTAGAAAAGATACCTACCAAAATCTTTGGAATGTACATAAATTAAGAAATGAAATAGTACATAGAAATCAATTAGTTACTCTAGAAGAATCGAAAAGAGCATATCATGTATATAAACTGTGTATAACAAGAATATTAAAATGAAAAAGATACTACTTACTACAGTAATTCTTCTCTCCCTACTTATAACTAACACTATCCCTCTCTACGCACAAGAGAGTAGCTTAACAACTGATACACAGTATTTTGAAATATCAATGGAAAGAGTTAGTCAATCAGCATGGAACAAGGCTGTAACATATACAATATATGTTACTCCTAAGATAGATTCACCACGAACACAAATTATTTGGGATGCCCCTACCTCGATTGAGATTAATCCTAAACATAAAGAGTTTATTGATTTGTATAATGGAAAAACATATTCATTCAGTACAACCATTAAAGCTAAACAGGAAGGAAGTTATGAGTTGAGTGTGAACTTAATTGCTTGGCAACATGATACGAATTATATAAATAGCGTAAGTGATATCATTACATTTGATAGTAATCTATTAGCTCAACCAATAGAGCCTAGCTATACCTACGGGAATATTGCAAAGATATTAATCATTGTATCTCTCTCAGGGTTAAGTATCTGGGGAATGGTTGTTCTAAGCAAAAAAGGTTTAAAATCTTTTAAGAAATGGATAACTCCACCAACTTAGAACTTAAGCAATCTGTATATTTTATCAATAAAAGTTTCCTTACTTTTAATAGGAGTAGATGATATTGATGAAAAATGTTTACCACCTACCTGAGTAGATGTACTTTTTTGTGTTGAGTTATTTATATTATCTCTTCCGTTCTCAGTTAAACCCTTTATATACTTTAGCGCATGAGAATGAGTAAAGTTATAAGGATCTTCTTTTTCTTTTCTCAATATAGCTATCTCTCTGTTCTTTTCACCCAATAAAGTTTTTAAACATAATTCTTCCTGTTTACTATCCTCTATCTTCTGTTTAAGTTTAGAAACTTTAAGTTCAGCATCTTTACTTCTTTCTTCAATCTTAGGGAAATCTTTAGCTTTCTTAAAAGCATCCTTATGTTCATCATTAGTAAGAAGTTTTTCAATAATTTCTTGTTTGGTTTGAACACCATATTTATAAAATGAGAGTTCTCTAGAACTTGGCTCTCTATTCATTACAAGCTTAAAGGCTTCTTTAATCATTGGGAGACGATCTTTAGGGGAAGTAAAATCTTTTTTACTAATATCTAAATCTTTTATTCTCATAACCTAATTATACCATGAGAAAGGGTTTTAGCCCATATTAAACTATTTTACTAATTTAAAGAAGGTCTATTCTCCAGTAACTATTATAAAAGCTTGTATTTTCATATTAGATCTATCCATATCTGATGTCTCCCAGAACTCTTGTCTAAAAACTTTAGAATCAAAATCCCCTTCTGCCCTTGCCAAATCACTGGCTAAAGTTGGGAAAAAACGCTCACATTTTGCTACATCGGTACCAATTGTGAAAACGACAGGACCATACTTATCTGTAAACCTTTCTTCACATATTTCGGCTGCATTTTTATTTGAGTTTGGCTTATATCCCAATCCTGGATACAAATCCTTATAATGATATAGTTGTCTTAATGCCATAACATGATCCGTTGGACCTTCATGTGGATCTATCCCTTTCTTTATCTTCAAAATTATTAAATCGTTATTTCTGAATAGGCCTCTCAATCTCTTTGTTTCAGCTTCATCAATAACAAATCCTTGTAAAACACCTAACATATAGAAACGTGGCAGTCTTTTATTATCTCTCCCTTCTATATCTGAAGTTTTGAGAACAAATTCACCCTTTGCTTCTTTTTCACCCATATCTAAAATATTAATCAAACTTAAATAGATTAGGCAGATGAAAACTTGGAGCGAGAGACGGGACTC
>DOZG01000048.1 GCA_003518125.1 Patescibacteria group bacterium | reverse complement strand
TGCTGATTCAACTGTGGCTGGTCCGACTGGTCCTACTGGTGCTGATTCTACTGTAGCTGGTCCGACTGGTCCTAGTGGAGATCAAGGTGGATATGGAGGATGGTCATCTAGTTGGGATTTTAGTACAAGTATATCTGCAGACACTATGGATGATCCTGGTACTGGGAATTTAAGATTTAATCATGCAACAGCTTCTAGTGTTACCGAAATGGTTATTAATGAAGCTAATGCAGATTCTGTAAATGTAGCTGCTTTTCTAAGTAGTTTTGCTAATTCAGGAAATTACGGTTTTATTAAAATATTTAGTAAAGCAAATCCAGGAACAAAATTCTGGGCTGGGACTATAAGAACAGTTGGAGATCAAGGAACATATTATTGGCTTGAGGTTACATATGCTCTTGCTACAGGAGGAGATCCTCCATTTAGTAACGGAGAAGAAGTTGTTGTAACTTTTGCTCAAAAAGGTGATGAGGGTGCTAAAGGAGATCAGGGAATTCAAGGAAATCAAGGAATTACTGGTCCGACTGGACCAAGTGGTGAATCTATTACTGGTCCAACTGGTGAATCTATTACTGGTCCGACTGGTCCTACTGGAGCTGATTCAACTGTGGCTGGTCCAACTGGTGCGACTGGACCAAGTGGTGATTCTATTACTGGTCCTACAGGACCAACTGGTCCAAACAATATAACAACTGCAACTACTACAAATTTAACTGGAGTTTTAGCAGGGAATGGATCTAATATCAAGACTATTACTGCTACTGAAGATGAAGTAAATATTACAGATGGAGGAAACACTACAGAGAAAGTTTTGAATGTTCAAAGTAAGTGCAAAGTGAGATTAGCTTCAGATATTTCTAATTTAACTGATGCAACAGATACAAAGGTAACTTTAGATACAGAGATTTATGATATTGGATCTGATTTTGATTCTACTACTAATAATAGGTTTACAGCTCCTGTTAGTGGATATTATCTTATTATAGGTACAGTTCATTGGAAGGGAATTACAGCAGATAGTAGACTTGAAGCTAAGATATTTATAAACGGATCTGAAACGCAAACTCAAGCAGCACTTGGAAATAGTAATACAGCAAGGGTAACTTCTCAATGTGTTTCGGTAGAATATGTTGCAAGTACTCAATATATTGAATTGTATGGAAGGCAGACAAGTGGAACTACTACAGTAGATATAGATGGAGGAACTGAAACATATTTAATTGTACATTTACTAAGTGTTTAAACTAAATAAATCAAATCTTTTATTAGTTTGGTTTTTCTTTTGAAAATAGATAATATATAATAAAGTATGGAAATACCAAGCTCACAAAGTGAGAAAATCGTTTATTACAGCAGGGCTATGGAAGTCTTTGGTGAAAGAATGATAAGCGAAATGGGATACAAACAATATAATTCTCAAACAGATTTAAACAAAAAAGTTTTTTTTCAAGGTCTTTATTTTAATGAAGATTATGAAGTTCTCAAAAGACACAGAGGAGAGAAGATTATATATTTCAATGGATCAGATGCAAAGCGATTGCTTATGAGTCTTTCTTGGATGAAAACTCTTCTTTCAACTAAGGCGACTTTTCTATGTCAGTCTACATGGAACTTACCATTACTTAGGGCAATAGGAATAAAAGTAAAGCACTACCCTATATTCTTTGGAAACTTAAAGAAGTTAAAAGTTAGTTACAAGCAGTCTGATAAACCTCATATGTTTATGACTTCTCATACAGGAAGAGATAAGGAGTATGGTATAGACAAGGTTTTAAGAGTTGCACCACAAGTTCCTGATATAACTTTTCATATTTTTGGTTCTGAGGGTGAGAATTTAGATAATGTTATATATCATGGATGGATAGAAGAAAAGGAAATGGACAAGCAGATTCGGACATTTCAAGGAGCGATAAAAGGTGGTTCTAATGGTGTTTCAGAAACTTTAGCAAAATCTATCATGATGGGACAATACCCTATTTCTTATAAGAAAATAGATGGAGTATGGTATGCACCAACAGACGAAGAATTTATGAAATTTCTTAATAAGGTTAAGAAGATGAAAGAGCCTAATTTAGTGTTAAGAGATAAATACTTGAATTATTATAAGTCTATTTAATGACAGAAAAAGATGTTTTTCAGGAGAGGTATTTAGCTCATCAGGAGAGAAAGAAGAGAATACTAACAAATAATTTTGGCAATAGAAAATGGAAAGTTTATACTCCAGAAGAACAACAGACTTTCTTAGAGGTTCTTAGAGGGCGTTGTTCACAGCGATCTTTCAATAGGGAGGATATAGATATTACACCCATCTTAGAAGCGATTACAGAAGCTCCTAGCTCATGTGATAGGCATGGAATATTAACTTCAGCTATTACTCAAAGAGATGAAAAGGATTTATTATCAGGATTATTGGTAGGTGGTGTAGGCTGGATAAATCGTGCAAACACGATTTTACTTTTAAAAGCAGACATGGATTGTTATAAAAGCCCTGCAGAAAAGGATAATATGCCATATTTAGATGCAGGAGTTATTATTCAGACAGTTTACTTGACTGCAGAGGTTATGAATATAGGCTGTTGTTATGTAAATCCAAATATTAGAGACAAGAACAAGGACTTTTTTTATGATAGATTTGACATTAAAGAAAACGAAGTGTTTTGTGGGGCATTAGCATTAGGTAAGTTTGATTTTAAACATAACAGAAAATGAATAATACAACTATTAGTGTAAGTATGATTGTAAGAGATGAAGAACAAATGCTTGCAAGAGCTTTAGAATCGGTTAAGGAAGCTGATGAAATAGTAATTGCAGATACAGGAAGTGTAGACAAAACAATAGAGATAGCCAAAAAGTATACAGACAAGATATATACAGAGTATAAATGGGAGAAGCACTTTGCTAAAGCTAGAAATTTTAGTAAGAGTAAATGTACAAAAGAATGGATCTTAATTATTGATGCAGATGAGCAATTAGACAGCTCTTTTGAGGATGTTAGGTTAGTAGTAAATGCTGCAAATGCACTTGGAAAGGATTTTGTTTATGTGAAAGTAAGAGCTAAGAAGAAAAATGGTAAGGAAGCATACTGTATTCGTATATTTAGGAACATTCCAGAGATAGAGTGGAAAGGTGCAGCACATAATTATTTAGTTCACACAACACGAGGAAAAAACAAAGGCACTTCTTACTACTCAGATTTAAGGCTAGGTTTTTATTATTCTCCGACTCATGCTAAGTATCCTAAGCGTACTTTAGATATACTGCAAAATGCTGTAGACAAAGACCCAGAGTTAGTCAGAGAGAAGTTCTATTTAGCAAGAGAGTATGCATTTTTTAGAAAGTACGAAAAAGCAGTCTATTGGACTAACGAGTATCTCAAGACAGCGTATTGGAGAGATGAAATAGCTGAAGCATATTTACAAAAAGCTAGATGTTTATGGCAGTTAAGAAGAGGTGAGGAAGCAAGAGTTGCATGTATGTATGCAATTATGACTAATCCTGATTTTAAAGCTGCTATGTTATTTATGGCAGAAATGAATTACTCTCCACGAAAAGAACTTTGGCAGAGGTATGCTCAGTATGCTCAAAATACAGGAGTCATTTTTAAGGAGACTTAGTTTTATTCCTGTCAATTCTTGGAAAAATATCTCAATATAGGATAAAATATAGGTAGATAGGAAAAACCTACTTATTTTAGTATAACTAAAATTAGTTTGGATACAATATGGCTGCCACAGAAAAAAAGATTGCAGACTTAGTTGCGTTTACTACTCCTGCAGATGGTGATTTACTTGCTTCGGTAGATGTTTCAGATACTGCTCAAAGTGATGATGGATCTACAAAAAAGATTACACGAGCCAATTTTTTAGGAACTCTATTTTCAATCGCTGCAGATACAGGAACTGATTTAGATATACTTCCAGCAGAGACTTTTTCAATACTTGGTGGTACTGGTATTGCCTCAGTAGCTTCAGCAACCAGAAAGATTACTCTTAGTATAGATGCTACTGTTGCGACTCTTACTGGTACTCAGATTCTTACAAATAAAACTATAAATGGAGACGATAATACTTTGTCCAATATTGCGTATGATTCAATAAAATCTACTTCAAGAACAGGTAGTGATGTAAAATTAGTTACAGGAACAAAAGGTTCTGCTTATGAGGATAGTGTATGGGATGGTAATGGAGATTTGGTGGGTCTTGTATCTCTTGTAGGTACAGGAGACGGAGTAACAGATGATACAGCAACTTTAAATGCATTTTTAACAGCTAATGCAGGAAATTCAGTCAGAATACCTGCTGGAGATTATTTGGTTACTGGTACTATTGCTATACCTGCGAATACTACAGTTTATGCTTATGGAGCTAAGGTATTTGATACAGTAACAGAAAGAACTCTAGTTACTATGACTTCTGGTTCTAAATTGTTTGGATTAGAAATAGAAGGAACAGGGAACAATTCAACGGAAATAATTGCAAGGGCTATTAGTATAATTGGTGCAGATAAAGATAATTATATTCAAGATGTAATAATTAGAGATTGTTATTTTCACGATATGGATTTCTATGGTATATATATGGAATTTGCACAAGATATACATATTACTCATTGTAGGTTTTATTCTATAGGGTATGCTGGGGTCTTAGGAAAGTCGCTCAGGCAGGTTCATGTTTCTAATTGTTGGATAAAAAGTATTACACCAGGTAGTTCTGGTAATGCTTATGGAGTAGCATTTACTAGACAAGCACAGGATTCTGATTTAGTTACATACCCTGTGTCTAGGGATTGTTCTGTTACTAGCTGTGTAATTGAGGATATTAAAGTATGGGAAGCTCTGGATTGCCATGCAGGTATAAACATGGAATTTAGTAATAATATTATTAAAGATTGTAGAACAGGCATTGCTTTAAATCATGCTACTGGAGACGGAGGAATAGATTATTCAGGACCGAGAAATTGTACTGTATCAGGAAATGTAGTTAGTTTGAGTGAGGCTAATGGAATGGGTATTTCCGTTCAAGGTACAGCTGGAACTTATGCTCATGGTGTATCTATAACAGGAAACACAATTTATGAAGGTGGTGTAGATGATAATAATATCTCTGGAGGTATTAAAATATCATACACAGAAAACGCTGTAATATCAGGTAACTCTGTATTTCAACCATATTCTTCTGGAATCATGCTTTATATTCAGAATAAAAACTTTGCTGTTATAGGAAATGCTATTTATGATGTTCAAACTACTACAGATGCCACTCCAACGTGTATTTGGGTTAAATCTGAATATAATACTGGTGTTATTTCTGGTAATTCTTTCGTAAGAGATGATACAACTATAAATACTTATGTATCTATTCGTGGAATAAGAGTTTCAACTCTAACTAATGTAAGTGTGAAGATTGGTCAAAACTTTAATTCTTGTTCAACTTATCTTTCTGGTATAGGAGGATGGGAAACATTGTCTGACCAAATGGATATAAAATGTAGAGCTTATTTATCAGCAGATCAAGCGAATCTTACTCATGATGTAGCTACTAAAGTCTTATTAGATGAAGAAGATTATGATCTTGGTGCAGATTTTTCTTCATATAAATTTACTGTTCCTGTTACTGGATATTATTATGTTATGGGAAGAGTTACATTTTTTAATCTTATTGCAGATAGTACTTATTATATGTATATTTATGTTGATGGTAGTGCAGCAGTTGATAGTCGTGGAGGAAATGGAGGAGCTACGAACAGACTAACAGTTTCAGATTCAGATATTTTATATCTTACAGCTGGAGAAGAAGTGGAATTGTATGCTGTGGCTGATACTGCAGGAGACGAAGATACTGTGGATATAGATAATGGTGCTGCTGGTAATCCTGGAGATAGAACGTGTTTAACAATTCATTTAATTAGTCTTTAAATAATTTTTTATTATTCATAAAATGAAAGTAAATCTAAACAAGGAGATTTCTAACTACCAAAAAGGGGTGGTTAAAGACGAGAAAGGAAAGCCTGTTATTATGAGAGACTTAATAGTTATGGCTATTAATTCTGTAGGTCCTAAAGAAGAGTGGGGTAAAGACAATAAGATTATGGCATACAATCTTTCCTTGAGATTAATGAGTAAAGACGAGGTTGAATTGTCTATAGATGAGATGAAGTATATATTAGATTGTGTTGGTCAAGTTACTTCTCCTTTAATAATAGGTACTTTAAACAAGTGGTTTGAGAATAAATAATAATTTAAAATTATGAATACATGGCTACAGGGGTTAGATCAGCAACATACGGAGGGCTTACATACGGAGGACTCTACTATGCAGGTTACACTTCTGGAGAATGTATTAGGTGGATTGAACAAGCTCGTGGGGACTCTAGTTGGACTAAGCAAGAAAGAGGAGATTCTAGTTGGACTAAGCAGGGTAGGAGTGAAGTATTACTTAACTTACTGACTCAGGATAGTTTAAAGTTACTAACACAGGATAGTAATTACTTAGTGATTGTACAACAGGATAGTACATACCAGGCAAGAGGAACAAGTAGTTTTGAAAAGCAAGAAAGAGGGGACTCTAGTTGGACTAGACAGAGGAGGCCTCCATGTGCGTAAGATAAATTGATATAATACATATATGGCAAGTAGTCAAAGGAATAAAATATTTATTAACAACATTAATCTTGGGGGAATTTCAGGAAGTAAATATCAAGGAAGGGAAAACTCTGTTGCTAAAAGTGTAGGAATAGACCTACATAGTAAGCCTGGTGTGATTCAAGCTAATTGGGCGTTAAAAAAAGATAGTGGAGCTACTGTAGACGCTTTGGTTAAAGCGATTGTAGTATCTACAGATGGCTATAGCTATTTCTTTTCATCAACTTCAGGTAAAGTATGGAGAAGAACAGGTGCAGGCACATGGAGTCTAATATACACAACAGTACCTACAACAGGAGATGCAGGATGTTTAGGAGCTATGCAGTATCAGGATTATATATATTGGGCTACAGAGAATTATATTCACAGAATTGCGATTGGCGATACAGGAGATTGGACTTCAAACGCAGTACCAAACTGGCAATTACTTCCTGTTACAGATGACACATATCACCCAATGGTTATTGTTGATAATAT
>DOZG01000046.1:13207-14102 GCA_003518125.1 Patescibacteria group bacterium | reverse complement strand
TATACACATCCACAATTTCCTCCTCACTTAAACCTGGATCATTAACAACCTTGTCTAGTAGGGGATCATAGTATCTTACCTCCGTGGTATCGAAAACAAATACATCTGCAATATTAGAATCTGAGAGTAATCTATCCATTAGTTCAATAGCGAAATCTATCTCATGCCTAGTCACTGTTTTATATTTTGCAATTGCAGATGTTTTAACAATGGTATTAAGAGTAAGTGTAGTTATTAACATAACCACCGACATAATACCTAAGGTAATTAACATTTCTACTAAACTAAATGCAGTAAAAAACTTTTTCATAGATCAATAATTGCATAATATGTAAAATCTCTAACATCAGTATCAGTGGTTTGTTCACCAGCAACCTTAATATCACCTACAATAAACTTAACATTTGCCCAACTTGTTCCATCAACATCGGTATCCTCTATACACATTACAAGAAAGTAGTCAGAATACATATCTGAAGCATTTTCAATAAATAATTCCCTCTTATTTGGAAGCTCATCTGAGATTGTAATCATTCCTTCCTCTTCACCTTGCTTGAAAGAGTAAACAGAGTCTTCCCTAAACGGAACAAAACAAAATCCTGTTTGCTTAGGAAAAAGCTCTTCATCTCCTATTAATTGTGCCTTCTCTTGATTAGCAATCTCTTGTGCAATATTTACACCATCCATAGCTATTCTAGCCATATACTCAATCCTTTCTGTTTGTATTAGACTCTTCATTGTTTTACTAGCAATAGTAAGGAAAACAGCAGACACAATACCAGCTACTACTAGAGATATTAGTATTTCAATAAATCCTAAGGCTTTTAATTTTTTAACTTTCATCTTCTATTTTTAATAATTCAGTTCTACCAGTAAGGTTTTTAATTATCAAAGT
>DOZG01000046.1:4751-13163 GCA_003518125.1 Patescibacteria group bacterium | reverse complement strand
AATTGACCGTTAGTATCATATATAAAGGCTTTACCTGATACAGCCTCAAATAATAGATACTGACCACCCGATATTGAGACATCTTCCTCTAGATTAAATTTACCATTTCCATATTCAGATAAAGAGAGTAGCTTGTTAGTATTGCCCGCCTTACAAGATCCAGAGGATACAAAGGTTGGAATATTACCATTATTTAAACTAAGAGGATATTCTGGATCGTAATTAGGATATTCACTCCTAGTCTTTATATCTCCAAAATCAGGGAATTCTGAGCACCATTTGAAGAATGTATAAGTACCATTACCATCTTGTACGCCAGAAAAATCTATACCAAGACCGTATAGCCAATATTCATCTGAATCTCTTTCAAAAAACATTGCTGCTCTTTGTAAAACTAATATATCATTTTGAATATTAGCTACATCTTGATTAAACTTAGTAGTTTCAGCAAAGGACATATATGAATACATACCAACAGAAAGTAATATGATCATGATGATCATAACTACCAATACCTCCATTAATGTATACCCTTTTAGATTTTTCATTAGGCAGTAATTTAATTTACTTTATCAATGTCCAAAACCATTATTTAAATCCCAATCCGAATCATCCATACCATTTATTACTGTTCTTTGTGCTATATCATCCTCTTCTATATGTTGTTTTGTAATAGGGTCTCCCTCTGGCACAAAACCAATACCAGTTCCTGTACAATAATAACCGAAATGATTGCTATCATCAACACCTCCTAGTGATACACAAACTACAAAAAATTGTCCTAGCTCATCTGTAGCATAGTAGTATGTAGCATCTGTACCACCATCAAAAGGAAATTCTTCAATAAATTCTTTTAATACAGGATTATCTCCCTTATACCCCAAACTATACGCAAAAAATTCCTCTTCTATACATGTAGAACATCCTCCAATCTCTGGTACATGACCATTTTCATTCCTAAATTTTAGCAATGTCCTCTCTAACTCTTCAACTGCACTCATATGATGTACCTCATTAGACCTTCTTATAGCAAATCTTGCCACTATAATAGATAAACCAATAAGAATGATAAGAATCCCCATTACAATGAGTAATTCTATTAATGTAAATGCCTTAGATTTCTTCATATCATTAATATCCCTCTTACATATTCAAATATATTTTCACCATATATCACCACTACAATATATCCTAAAGTGAAGAAGGGGAGAAGGGGGAGAGAGGATTTCATATGCATTTTCTTTAGGATTAGGTTAGGTAGTAGGAAGAGAGTTGCTAAGAATATTGATACCCAGAACATAGTCCAGAATTGTTGGGTAGAAAGAAACATACTCAAAGTAAGGAGTATGACAAAATCTCCACCACCAAATCCTTCAAATCCATCCTTTAATTTAAAATTCTTAAAACCATACATTACGAGTAGTAGTATACACATACCGAATAACAAGAGAACCCCAGATACTGTTGCGTTTAGTACTAACTCTTTTGTAATGATGGATAGTATAGTTAGATATATTAAACCGAGAACACCAAATAGTAGAGTAGGGATTTTAGGTATAGCTTTGTACAGAACATCAAAGTATGTAAGAGAGAAGAGCGTTAGTAATATCAAATACATATACCATTGTGTATGGTAGAGGGAGAATAGGGAAAGGGATATACCGAGTATTAACTCAGAGAGTGGGTAGTATATTGTGATCTTATATCCACATTTACTACATTTTCCCTTAGTAAATATATATGAAAGGATAGGGATAAGGTCGTACCATTTTAATTGTTTACCACATTTTTCACAGTAGGATGGTTTAGTATATATTTCTGGATATTTATATTCTTTATCTATTCTATACATTAAAGCATTAAGAAAGCTTGCTAAGGCAGTACCTATTAGGAAGAAGAATATGGTTAAGAGAATTTGCATAAGTTATTATACATTATCTTCTACTCTTGTTCCCCATTGAGAGACTCAACTAGCATAATTGATATATTACCCTCGCTAATAACCTGACAGTTATTCAGATTTCTGAAATACTTCAGGTTCTGAAATGAATAATCTCCTACTAGGACCGAAAACTTGATCTATGTTTTGCTCGTTTACAATAAAAACTTTAATTATTCCATTATCATCCATATAAGTAACAAGTAAATAAGCCTTTTCATTTTGATCAACCTTCTTATCAAGAATAACCATAATCTTTCCTGGCTGATCATTCATAAGGGATTGTACAGGAATTGGAAGAAATTCGACACGAAAGAAATTTGTCTCTATAAAACCCGTCATAAAAACTATATTTTCCATAAGATCAGACAAAGTTTTATGTTTATGCTCAAGCCCAAGAGGTTTAATAAGCACTTTAATAATCTCTTCAGGAAACATCTCACGAACAGACATTACTTCTTCTCCAAGGTAAGGAATAGGTAGTTCTGGAAAAAGATCTCCTAACAACATCACAAACCCAGTACCTTCCAAAGTTTCATCTACTTCAGGATGTAACGAAAAGAATTCTAAAATCTTTTCAATAAGTAATTTCTCTGAATCTTGAATATTTCCATCAACTAACTCAGTCAGATACTCAACAAATGTTTTATCGGAACTCTCGTCATAACCCTCGAAAATCTTTTGTACCTTTAAAATCTCTAATACCATATCACCCTCTTGTGCATTCTCTGTAAAAAATTCTATATTCTCAGGATCATTACTATAAATCTTCCTAATCTTGTCTACTTCTTCATCTGTCATTCCAACACCATCACCTTGATAAGGAAGAGGAGTAGTATTCATATAACTATCAAATAAAGCAAGCAAATCATCCCCCTGACCAACAAACCCTTCCTGTCCTAATGAAAAAGTAATTACCATATATTCCCCCTGTGGTTCGTCCGTAGCATTGTTCCTACTTAAAGTCACCCTTATATCCAGATATCCTTCCGTATCACCAAGCACATTGGTAAGCATATCTATAACAAGATCAGCACTCTCTTTCCAAGCTAAAAGTTCTGCATCTATATCTAAAGACCCCTCTATATTCTCATCTATGACAATATTGTCTAAATCCATTAAATATTTATATAAATCTTCCAAATCATCAATTCCAAGAGAACCATTTGTGTCCTGATATTCTGCAACATTAGCTAGAATTGATAACATATTTTTTACTTTATCTGTAGATTCTTCTATATCCGAGGATAGATAGGAGATACTGTTCTCAGCAGTTTCGTTCTTAGTAACAAAGTCAGTAAGATTCCCTTCGGCATCAGTAGAGTTCATTACTACAACAATCATATGATTACCGGAATATGGATGACTAACAACTCCTATTTCTTTCTTTTCTCCAGTTTCTGTATCTGTCAATTCAAAAACTTCATCTATTTTAAAATCCCCATCACTCTGTACATTAACTACCTTTTTATCATTTTCTATAAAACCTTCCTCTGTAAGAGGAATACCAAACATTAAAGTCTCTGGATTAACAGTGACAACATATGGATCTACCAATTCTTTAGGTTCAATATCACCAGTTAATACATCATTCAATTCTATGGACTGTGGGGAGACCTCTGTTTCAACAGGTGTCTCAGTTGCTAAAGTGGGTAGTTCAGTAGGTTTAGATTCTAAAGTTGGATCATATAATATAGTTGGAACATCTGTAGGTAGGGTAGTTGGATCTTTATCAGGCGAACTAGGTTTAGAGGCACATGCTCCCAATTGAGCAGCTAATATACCCACTACACCTGCTAGAGCGACTCCTTTAGCTCCTTTTATTGGTCCTCCTTCTCTTGTTGGTCCTTTCTCTGACATAGAAAAAATATAATGAATTTACTTACTTACTATTATACCATAAATATAACAAAACTCCCCTCACAGGAGGGGAGTTAAGATTCTTAATTGAACAAAAATCTATAAAGTAGCCCAATCATCACCATTCCAACCGCTAGATGCATCAAACTTTGTATCTCCATTAGGAAAAACATCTGGAGTTGTTTCATCTCTTACTATAATCTTGTCACTTATCTGCACCATATCTGCTGTTGATGTACCAAAAGCATTTCCATTACAATAGTAATCTCCAGCTCTTAGATTTGTTGCATTAGATAAACCAAATAAAGATACACATATTAAAACTTCCTGGCGAAGGTCATCTACAGCATAAAAATATGTTGCTTCAGTTCCTCCATCAAAAGCTCCTTGATCCATATATTCACCAATATAATCCCAGTCGTCCTCAGCTCCAGGTTCAGTTAATGCGTTATCAAAATTATCAATCTCAGGATATTCCCTATTATCAGCGTAATAAGCCTGTACTGCAGTATAGAAATTATCAACAGCATTCTGATGTGCTACATCATTTGCTCTGTTAATAGCATACCTACCTGCAGTAATACCTACTGCCATAAGGATAATGATGATACCCATAACGATAAGCATCTCTACAAGTGTGAAAGCTTTAAAACTTTTTCTCATTGTTTTATAAATAAACTAAATTATATATATTTATCTACTATAAAATTACACCAAACTACTCACACTGTCAACTAAGTCATTACTTCTGTCAACTGGAACATAGGCATATACACAGCCATAGCGATAAAACCAATGGTTACTCCCATTACAATAAGGAAAAGAGGCTCTAAAATTGCTGAAAGATTCTGTGTTGCAGTATTAACCTCATCTTTGTAATACTCCGATATTTTTTCTAATACAACATCCAAATTCCCAGTCTCTTCACCAACAGCAATCATACTACTAACGATAGGGGGATAATATTGACTACGAGAGATTGGAAGAGTTAAAGATCCTCCTCTTTCAACATCATCTTTTGCATCTAACAAAACATCTTTGAAAAGAGTGCTTGATAAAGAATTAGCAGTAAGCTCTAACGCTCTTAAAATTGATAAACCACTAGAGAGTAAAAGACCCATAATTCTAGTAAACTGAGCAATCTGCGTTTTTGTAACAACATTCTTTACAATAGGAATATTGATAATTATCTTATCCAACACTCTTTTTCCCTTAGGAGTATCAAAATACGCTTTACCACCAATAATTAAAACCGTTAGGACTAAAAGGATAACCCACCAATAATTGGTAACAAAACCACTAAGATTAATAAGTACGGTAGTGGCCCATGGCAAATCTGCACCAAACTCAACATATATATCAGACATAGCAGGAACAAGTACAAACATAAGAAGAAGGACAACTGCGATAATAACGAAAAGTATAATTATTGGATATATTAACGCTGACTTTAATTTAGCACCTAAAGCCTTTTTCTCTTCCAACTCTGTTGCCAATTTAACCAGAATCACATCTAATTGGCCACTTGATTCACCAGCTTCAACCAAATTAAGTGTAATATCATCGAAAATATCCTCTTGGGCTCTAAAAGACTCTGCTAAACTCTTACCTGATTCAACCCCCTCCTTAACACTAGAGATAACTCTTCTGAATAGAGGATTTATTGTTTGTTGTTCCATTATCTCCAATGCCCTAGTTAGTGGTAGTCCTGCGGATACCATTGTAGCCATCTGTCTCATAAACACAACCTTATCTTTAAGAGGAACCCCTCCTATATTAATTTCATTAAGTTTCTCAAGATCAAAATCGAAAGTATCTTTGATTTTTACGATGATAAGGCCTTTATCATGTAAAATCTCAGTTACAGCAGTTGTATCTCTGGCAACAATACTACCCTTTATTTCTTTACCTTTAGTTGTTCTTGCAGAATATTTAAATTTCTTCATATTTAAGACTTTAATAATCTACCAACCTCCTCTGGATATACAGCAAACTCCTGAGCAGTATTTATACTAATAACCCCCTCCCTAACTAAACTCACTAAAGCTCTTTCTAATGAAATCATTCCAATATCNNTTCTGTACAGCAGGATTTACGATTAATATTTCTGCAACAGCCCTTCTACCACCCTGATCAAGAGGTATTAATCTTTGGGCAATAACAGCCTCTAAAATATTTGATAACTGAGCTCTTATTTGTGCCTGTTGTGCTTCAGGAAATACATCTATCATTCTGTCAATACTCTGTGCAGAATTATTTGTATGAAGAGTAGCAAATACTAAATGACCTGTTTCTGCTAATGTAATCGCAGCAGAAATTGTTTCGAAGTCTCTCATCTCACCAACTAAAATAATGTCTGGATCCTGTCTCATAGCACTCTTAAGAGCAATTGGCCACGAGTGAGTATCCTGTCCCATTTCTCGCTGACTAATGAGAGACTTTTTCCCTTCAAAAAGATATTCAATAGGGTCTTCGATTGTAACAACATGTGTAAAACGAGTTCTATTAATATCCTCTATCATTGCAGCGAGTGTAGTACTCTTCCCATGACCAGTTGGACCAGTTACTAGTATCATACCCTGTTTAAGTTGTGTAAACTGATGATAAATCTGTGGTAATTTAAGCTCTTCTATCGTTCTAACTCTAGAAGGAATAAGTCGGAAAGCAGCAGATAGATTCTTCATAGCATAGAAAGCATTTATCCTAAATCTCCCTGCATGTTTTGCTTGATGACTGTATGCAAAATCTATTTCTCTGTTGACTTCCAGTAACTCGCGTTTGTTATCAGATATAAGGGAGAATATGAGTTCTTCAGCTTCAACAGAATCTATTATCTGATTATTTACTTCCTGTAATTCTCCATCTACTCGTATAATTGGTGGATACCCTACAGTTATATGTAAATCTGAGGCACCCTTTTCAATTGTATATTCAAGTAATTCAGATATTTTGTTTTTACTATCAATATCTACATTAATCTCACCATGATGAAAATCTCCATTACTATTTCCAATAACACTCTTCAAAATATCATCCTTTGGTATATTATTAATTTCAGGTACTGATACATTTGGGGTATCTTGAACTGGTGGAGTAGGAGTATTACCTAAATCCACTATCTGTGGTTCAGGGATATCTTTTTTATTAACTCTTTCCTGAGTATTCTGTGGAGTTAAAAACTCTTCTTTCCTTTCTTCTTTCTTTATCATTGGTTCTGCCAAGTTGAAATTCTTAGGGGAGCGTTGCATGGCTTTAGGTTTTTTAAAATTTGGCATGATATCCTCCAGAGAATCTCCAATTGCTCCATTAGGAAGCGTATTAACCTTTCCAAAACCACCTACACCTATATCAGTAGGTTGGTTAGTAGGTTGTGGAGTGGATCCATCATTTAAAGATGAAAATTTTGGATATGAAAGATTACTTCCATTGTTTTGAGCAGTATTATCCATTTTCCTTATACTAAATTAATTCAAAATATATCTATCTTACTCTCTAGATACACGCATCACTTCCTCTATTGTAGTGATACCTTCCAAAGATTTCAAATACCCATCTTGCATCATTGTTAACATACCATTGGCTTCTGCTTCCTTCTCTATCTCCCCAGAGGTAGATTGATCCATTACCATTCTACTGATTTTTTCTGTAACATCCAATACTTCAAAAATACCGACCCTTCCAGAATAGCCATTACCTCCACACCTGTCACAACCCTTACCTCTGTATAGATAGATTTCTGGCTTCCCATCTGGACCCATTTTAGCTTCTTTCATAACGGACGAACCCTTTTCTTTTCTCTGTTTCTTTGCAAGTATTACCTTGTTTATATATCCCACTAAATCAAAATTGGGGATATCTTTAAATTGACCCATCAAATCTTCAAGCAATTGTGGTTCTGCTTGATATGCCTCAATACAATGTTTACATATCCTCCTTGGTAATCGTTGAGCTACAATTACACGTATAGTAGAAGCTAGAAGATATGGTTCAATTCCCATATCTAAAAGTCTTGGGATTGCTGCTGCTGCACTATTAGTATGGAGCGTGGAAAGTACCAAATGACCAGTAAGAGATGCCTGAACAGCAAGTTCTGCAGTCTCTCGATCTCTAATCTCACCTACCATAACGATATCTGGATCCTGTCGAAGTACAGACCTAAGAGCATTAGCAAAAGTTAAACCTATATCTGGTTGAATTTGCACCTGAGTAACACCTGGTACACGAATTTCTACTGGATTTTCTAAAGATATTATATTCACCCCTGGATTATTAACCTTCATAAGGGAACAAGCTAGTGTCCTCGTCTTACCACTACCAGTAGGACCTGTAATTAACACAATACCATTAGTAACTTTAATACCATCTAAAAAGATTCTATAAGCATTCCCCCTTAAGCCAGTAGTTTCAATGGTGATTCCTGATGTATCTGACTCAAGTAAACGCATAACAACTTTCTCTCCATAAATTGTAGGCATTACTGAAACACGAATATCTATCTTTTTCCCATTTACTTTAATCTGAAACCTTCCATCTTGAGGAAGTCTTTTTTCATCTATCTTTAAATTAGAAAGTATTTTAACACGTGAGGCTACAGCAGCGGTAAGATTTTTTGG
>DOZG01000046.1:0-4690 GCA_003518125.1 Patescibacteria group bacterium | reverse complement strand
GGAAGTAGCACCATATTGAAGTATGGCATTAACAATTCTTGCTACAGGAGCATTCTTTAACTGTGCACTTGAAAGTATTTGCTCAGGGTCTTCATTAATCTCCTGAATTGGTACATCAACATCCTCTAATGCATCTGTAACCTCAGAACTCATTAAATCACCAACCCTCTGATCAAGAACAAAATCAACACTTTCTCTTGTGGTAATATATACCTGTATCTTAGTTCCGAACGGATATTTCTGTTGTAATGCCTGCGTTGCCTGGATATCAAAAGGATCTATCATTGCGATTTTGACATAGTCACCACCCCTCTCAAACGGTACTGAATTAAACTTCTGAAGACTATCAACATTTACCTCTGCGATGACACTTTCAGGAACTGCTACTTCGCGTAGATCTACATATGGAATACCAAATATTTCAGATTTAGCCTTTGCAATACTTATTTCATCAAGAATACCAAGCTCCCTTATTATAACCTCTTCACTCTTTGGGGAACGAGACCTTTCAACCCGCACCTTATCAGCATCTGCGACAGAAATAATCTTGTTGTTTTCTAAATACTGTAGAAGTGTAATTTTACTCATTGGACAGTTTTAATATTAGCTCTACACTACATAATATTGTAAAGATACAGGATAGTCAAACAACTACTCAAACCTGTAATAATGGAAATTCCTTGGACATCTTCCTAAATGATATATAATATAAATTAGAAATGACATACTTACTAATTACACAAGAAAATAGTATAGAAAATGAAAACATACTCAAATTAATATCAATGCTTTGGGGTAGGGAAGTAATACCTTCAAACCTAAGGACTAATGTGGATATGCACATACTGGATGGAAGAGATCAGAATTCAATTGGAATAGAAATGGTAAAAGATTTGCAGGAAGAGATGAGATACAAACCATTTAAAGAATCTATACAGATTGCAGTAATACTAGGGGCAAAGAAATTAACACATCAGGCACAGAATGCATTCTTAAAAACCCTAGAGGAAAGCTCTGATGCAACCGTATATATTCTCTTGGTTAACAATGAAAGTGATTTACTCCCTACCATAGTGTCAAGAAGTAGAAAGATTTACACTAAAGTAATTAAAGAAAACAAGGATGAAAAAGATATAAGTAGTTTCTGTTTCGAAGATAGTGATTTGATAAAAGCTTTTGGATTAATAGAAGGATTTGCAAAAGATAAATTAAAAAGTCTAGAATATCTCGATTCATATCTTCAGACTTTGCATAGTTCTTTTAGAAAGAGTATAAAGGATGGCAAGAATATTCGTAGGATTACAACAAAAATCTCATTAGTAAATACTACTAAAAGACAAATTGAAGCCAATGGAAATAGAAGATTATTACTTGAAAATTTGTATCTGCAGATACAAGAATTAAGGTAGTCAAACCCTTAACATTCAACTCAAAAACAGGTAGAATAGAGTATATTGAAACTAGATAAATTACAACGAAGAAGTACCAGAAAATGCCAAAGAAAAGTAATTACAGTGCATCCAATATTCAAGTTCTAGAAGACTTAGAAGCTGTTAGGAAACGACCAGCAATGTATATTGGTTCCACTGACAAGACAGGTCTACACCATATTTTTACGGAAATATTGGATAACTCTGTAGATGAAGCAATTGCAGGATTCTGTGATCATATTTGGGTTACCCTAAATAAGGATGGTTCTTGTACTGTACAGGATAATGGAAGAGGCATTCCGATTGAGATACATGCCCAAACAAAGGTTTCTGCACTAGAAACTGTTATGACGAACCTTCATGCAGGCGCTAAGTTTGATGGTGGAGCATATAAAGTGTCTGGTGGTTTACACGGTATAGGTATGAAGTGTACTAATGCACTTTCAGAATGGGTAAAAACTACCGTTTACAAAGATGGTGGAGAATATAGACAGGAGTATAAAAGAGGAGCTCCACAAGCACCTGTTAGAAAAGTAGGAAGTACTAAAAAAACTGGTACAAGACATACCTTTAAGCCAGATTCACAAATATTTACAGAGACAAACTGGAGTTTCAAAGAGATCTTAAAGAAATGTAGACAACATGCTTATTTAACTGCGGGATTATGGTTTACACTTAAAGATAAAAGAGTAGAGAAGGGAGAAAAAAGTAAAATTTACCAGTTGTATTTCGAAGATGGTATTAAATCATATGTACAATTCCTTAATATTGATGAAAAGCCTGTTGGGAAAACCCCCTTCTATATGAACAAATCTGAAAAAGATATCTGGGTTGAGGTAGCAATTCAATATACTGACAGTATGGATGAAAATGTAACATGCTATACAAACAATATTATAAATCCTGAGGGTGGAACCCATCTTGCAGGCTTTAGAACAGCATTAACAAGTACTTTGAATCTATTTGCTCAAGGTAATGAGATGTTGAAAGGTATACAAGGAACACTAAATGGAGATGATGTAAGGGAGGGTTTGACTGCAGTAGTCTCTATCAAAGTTACCGAGCCACAATTTGAAGGACAGACTAAAATAAAATTAAATAATCCAGAGGTAAAAGGAGTTGTATCTAAACTTCTTAGAGATGAATTTTTAACTTACCTTAAAGAAAATCCTAATGTTGCAAAAAATATAATAGGAAAGGCAGTACTTGCTAACAAGGCGAAGGCTGCAGCAAAAGCTGCAAGAGATGCTGTAATTAGAAAGAGTGCATTGGAAAGCTCAGCTTTACCTGGGAAATTAGCAGATTGTATTAGTAACGATCCTGCTGAGTGTGAACTATACATCGTAGAGGGTGATTCTGCAGGTGGTAGTGCAAAACAGGGTAGAGATAGACATACACAAGCCGTACTACCTCTAAGAGGTAAAATAATTAATACACATAAATATAGGATAGATCGAGTGTTAGGTAATAATGAGTTCAACAATATAACCACAGCTTTGGGAGTTGGTATTGGAGACACTCTAGATATTAGTAAACTACGATACCACAAAGTTATCATTATGAGTGATGCAGATGTTGATGGTTTACATATTACAACACTTGTACTCACACTCCTATTCAGATTTTTCAGACCACTAATTGAACAGGGCTATATATATGTTGCTCAGCCACCACTTTTTAAAGTGGAAATTGGTAAAAAAAGATATTACTTTATCAACGAAAGAGAAAAGGATTCCTTCATAATCAAAGAAAAGAAGTCAGGAAAAAATCCAATAGTTAATCGATTTAAAGGATTGGGGGAAATGGATCCTGAACAATTGTGGGATACTACAATGAGTCCAGAGGATAGGGTTTTAAAACAAGTATTAATTGAAGATGGACAAGATGCTGAACGTACATTTGAGATGTTAATGGGAAATGAAGTTCCCCCAAGAAAAAGATTTATTCAAAGGTATGCAAACAAAGCTATATTAGATATTTAATAGATATATATGCCAGAAGAGATAAAAAACACAATTAAAGAAAAGAATAACGATGTAGAGTTTAACACTACATTTAAACCTGGAGAGATTGCACCAAGAAGTATTGTAGATGAAATGAAATCTAACTTCATAGATTACTCCATGTCCGTTATCGTCTCCCGTGCACTCCCAGAGGTTAGAGATGGCCTTAAACCCTCTCAAAGAAGAATCTTAGTTGCAATGAATGATTTGGGTTTAATGCCTAGTGCACATTTTAGAAAATCCGCAAAGATTGCAGGAGATACCTCTGGTAACTACCATCCTCATGGTGAGGGAGTAGTATATCCTACAATGGTAAAGTTGGCACAACCATTCTCAATGAGATACACACTAGTACATGGTCAAGGTAATTTTGGTTCTATAGACGGAGATCCTCCAGCAGCAATGAGATACACAGAGGCAAAACTTTCAAAGATTGCTCCTGAACTCCTTAAGGATTTGAATAAAGGTACTGTCACATACAATATTAACTACGACGGTACAAGACTTGAACCTAGTGTACTACCAGCACTATTCCCAAATCTTTTGGCTAATGGTTCACAGGGTATTGCTGTAGGTATGGCAACACAAATTCCACCACACAATCTCACAGAACTCATTAATGCACTCCAAGAGATGATAAAAAGAGAGAACAAATGGAAGGGGAAAGCCATATACAATGAATTAAGAAAAGCAAAAGAGAAAAAGGAAACAACTCCTCAAACACTTAATTCAAAACCAGAACATTACTTTGAGAATTACGTTAACAGTAAACAAGTAGATTTTAGTGAAGATATCCGAACCATTGAATTACGACTTAAAGAAAATGAAGAAGTAGTATATCCAGAATTTAAATCAGAGATAAACCCTACTGAATTAATTGAAATAATTCCTGGTCCTGATTTCCCAACTGGAGGAACTATATATGACCAAAAAGAAATCTTAAATGCATACACTACTGGTAGAGGAAGGATCTTACAAAGAGCAAAGGCTAGTATCATTGAAGGTAGTAAGAATAGATTCCATATCATTATCACTGAAATTCCTTACCAAGTTAATAAAGCATATATGATAGAAAAAATCGCTGATTTGGTAAAAAACAAAAGGATTGAAGGTATTGCTGATATTAGAGATGAATCAAATAAGGATGGTATAAGGGTTGTAGTAATTCTCAAAAAAGATGCACAACCAAAAGCAGTACTAAACAAACTGTATAAATATACAGAGATGCAAAAAGCATTTAATGCAAATATGATTGCA
>DOZG01000089.1 GCA_003518125.1 Patescibacteria group bacterium | reverse complement strand
TATGATATTTTGCAGGATTATAATGGAGATTTAACAGGTAGTTATGAAAGTGGTGAAGGAAACGAAAGGTATATTTCCATGACATTAAGGATTGAATCTGCATATTTTGAGGATATATATGCTGAAGTTAAAGATATTGAAGGAGAGGTTACATATGCTTCTTACTACACAGATGATGTTACAATGGAGTATACAGATCTTGAGTCAAGACTTAAGAATCTAAATGCTACCGAGATACAATTAGTAACATTGCTCAAGAGTGCAAAAACAGTAACAGAAACTTTAAATGTGTACGAAGAGTTAACTAGTATTAGGTCACAGATTGAGGTGATTAAAGGTCAATTAAAGTATATGGATAGTCAAGTAGATTATTCATATATTACAGTATCACTTACACTCAGTGATACAGGTATGAATGTAGCTGATGACTCATGGAAACCTTGGGGGGTTGTTAAGAATGCCTTCTCTTCCCTTGTATCTTTGTGTAAAAGTGTTGTAGATATGTTGATATGGGTAGTAGTATTCTCACCTTTAGTAGGTATTGTGATT
Source organism: Patescibacteria group bacterium (assembly GCA_003518125.1). Classification (GTDB taxonomy): domain Bacteria; phylum Patescibacteriota; class Dojkabacteria; order SC72; family SC72; genus UBA9296. The sequence goes on along the minus strand of DOZG01000089.1, from coordinate 9,929 downwards.
GGTGTTGTAGTACTTATCAAGAAGAAAAAGCGTAAGAAATAATGGTATAATTACACGCGCAAGTATTTTAGATGGTTGCGCCTAGATAATAGGTGAGGAAAGTCCGGACTCCGTAAATGGAACCAACGAGAGTTGGGAGGGAGTGATCTCTCGGATAAAAGGGCAACAGAAAGTTATACCGCCTAACTAAGCATTGCCCGCTTGTTAGGTAAGGGTGAAATGGTAGTGTAAGAGACTACCGGGTAGTGTAGTAATATACTATCGCGTGGTAACCCCTTCCTGGAGCAAGGTTAAACCGCATAGATAGATAACCATCGTTATACAGAATTCGGCTTATTGAATACTTGCGCAGCTTTCAGTTCATCTTTGGTTGAGATAATAGGTGTATGTCTCATCAATCAAGAATATTACACACAGAATATCGAAGGTACAAATTATGAGTAAAGGATAAAAAGGAAAGAGTTAGAAATAGCGGGTTAGAATTTAATGCTAACATATTTGTACCGAGTTGGTATATACTTTTGGGAGAGAAAGATATTTATAATTAGAAATAGTTGACCTAGAAGTGATTTAAGGTAATAATAATAGATAATGAAGAAAAATAAAAAGAAGATTAATAACTTTTCTTTAGTGCTAATTCTTGCAGTAATCCTATGTGGTGGTCTACCATTTGCAACTTTTAGTGTATTTGCAGAACAAAGTGGATCTACACCAGATTCTGGTACAGACTCAAGAATAAAAGCAACATATGACTTCTTAGTAACACTTACCCATGGATCAGAGAGTGCAGGGGCTTGGGGAGATTGGGGAGCATATTGGAATAGAATAAGATCATCAGCGCAATGGGTACCATCAACAGCTACAGCTACAGAATCACAAGTTCTTCCATCATATACCTTCTATGCAGGATCTGACCGTACACTTAAAACAGGAACCGCTATAGTAGGAAAATATGATGAACAGAAGGATTGTAGGTATGATGATTGGTTAGCAAGTGCAGGTACAGTTAATGAGAATACTTCTGAAGAGTCTACATGGACACTCACAGCAGATGGTGGTACAGCAGTATCAGTAACCGACAATGCCATTACAGTTAATATATCTTCAAACAAGGTATATCAGGATGCTCTTACAGGATTGTATTGGTCAGATAAAGCAGCTACAGCTTTAGATAATGAATTTCAGTGGGAGATAGGGGATGATCCAGTAACTCCTACTTCTACATCTTGTAACTTCCTTTCAACAGGTACAGCAAATGCATATTGTGATAATAGAGACCCTACAGATGCTATTACAGAGGATGATGATGTATCAGCTGCAGAGTTCTGTTTAAATCTAGAGTTAGATGGAGATAATGCAGATTTGGATGATGATGGAACAACAGGTGTAGAGACGGACTGGTACCTTCCTACACAGAAGCAGTTAATGCAGGCATACATAGATGGTAGTGCAAATAACCTACCGAATGCTGTAAATAACTTCTGGTCGTCCAGTGAGTACACTAATACTCGCCATTACGCCTGGTACGTCTATCTAAATTATGGTTCTACCTCTTACTATAATAAGTTTACTACTTACTATGTTAGGTGTATCCGAGGGACATCAGAATAACCTGCTTTTTACTATAGGGTTTATACAATCTTCTTCCTTAAACTTTGTAGACGGTTTGTAATTTTTAATTTAAATAAATATGTTCTAACAAATTACTATAACTCCATGGTAATTTAGAAATGTATATGGCAGTATATAAACGTGCAAGAGTTTGTTATCACAACTACCGAAATAGCAATGGATAACAAAGAAAGGCACAACTGATGTCCGTCTTGTTATACCCAAGTGGTATTGTGATACAGAGAGATCTTTTCTAAATATCAGGCTCTCAGTGAGTAATAAAAATTAACAAGAATATTCCGACTTCTGGTCGTCCAGTGAGAACAATAATAATCGCCATAACGCCTGGAACGTCAATCTAAATAATGGAAATACCAATAACAATAATAAGTCTAATAATAACTATGTTAGGTGTATCCGAGGGACAACAATTGTGACTTTAGCAAACAAACCAAAACTGTACTTAGCTATGTATAAATTTATTAAATATTTATACACCCTAGTACACAACTTTCCTAAGGAGTATAAATACTCCTTAGGGGAGAATATTCTTCAATCTGGATGGGAAACATTAGATGACATTGTATTTGCTAACAACCTTCCCAATACAAAAAAGAAACCTTACATAAAGAGAGCTTGTGGAAATTTCGAGAGATTAATCTTAAAACTACACATGGCATTTAAGCTTAAACTTTTTAGTCCTAAACAAATGGAGTTTATTATTCTTCACGAGGTTGAAATTGAAAAAATGCTTAAAGGATGGTACAAATGGGCTAATCAGAAGTATTAACTTTCTTCTTTAAAACTTTGTAAGAAGTAAGATTATTTTGTGGTTCTAAATATTGTTCAAGTATTCCCAAATGATTATGGTAAATATCCTGCCTGAAGTTGTAGCTATTACTTCAAGTAATATGTCCCAAAAGAGAATTTATACTTCTGCATATACTCTGTATCTCATCTTGTGTTGGTGGGTTATGTATAGCTACTGCTTCTTCTTTACAATTAGTTTCTAGTAGGAGAAATCCACTATTAAAATAGTACAGTTTCTTTTTTAAGTTTTGTGTAATTCTCCTTCTTGTAAGAACGTAGCCTGGTCTTAACTATGTATCCTAGAAAATCCATTCCAGAATATATACTATTAAGTTTCGTTTTGTTAGGGTGTAACTCAAGATCTAAACGATTGATAAGGAAATCATTAATTATATATATAGTCCTCTCTAGTCTCTTGTAATCGGTATCTAGTAGTACCATATCATCTGCATACCTAATGTAGTATTTAAATTTTAGTTCTCTTTTTATAAATTGGTATAGTTCATTAAGATAAACATTAGCAAAGAATTGGGAGGTTAGGTTTCCAATTGGTAGCCCTTTGTGTGGTGGTATATTAAAGAGAGATTTGTGTTTTGGTAAACTCTCGAGCAGAGTCATATCTCCTTTGAGTTTGTAGTTATTACATGGATTATGGAATATGATTTTATGAGCAAGCCATAGATCCTCTTCAAATTCCTCGTCACCAAAGTCAGATTTGTATAAAGTATGAATCAGTATGTTCATTAGAATCTGCTTATTGATATTGTAAAAGAAACTTTTTATATCCAGTTGTAAAGAGTATGCCTGTCTAGTATGGTTCTTCGTAATATTTCTTTCGGAAAGTCTCAACCTCTCTACAGCAAAATGTCCACCTTTTTTAGGTCTACATGCGCACGAATCAAATATGAATCGTTTTTCAAAATATGGTTCAATTCGGTTTATTAGAAGATGGTGTAAGATTCTATCGTTAAAGTCTGAAGCAAATATTTCTCTAATTTTAGGGTAACTTACAGCAAAACATATTGATCGACCAGGGGAATAACTCTTTTTCTTTAGTTTTTCATAAGAGTATAGATGTTTCTTTCCCAAGATATTTCATAATTGATGGCGTTTATACTTGTTCTTTTGTGTTTCCTACATGTAGTGTAGGCTTTAGTTAGTTCTTTGAGATAAAACATAGATATTAATTATATTTATTAACATTGGGTATATGTATAGAAGGAAATTATATGAATATTCCTATTAGTTATTTGAGCTTTCTGCATCTTTAGGTTATATTATACATATGAAAAAGTCCGCCTTCAGACAACTAAGGTGGTTTCTTGTTATCGTACCTATTCTTATAACTGCCATAATACTCTCAATCACAATTTTTGCAGGTGATCCTACACCTATCAGAGGATTAGCTAATATGGTTAATACGGGTGCAACCTTAGATTTTACCTTGACATATAGCTCTAATGTAACGATAACGGATCCGGATCCAGGGAATTCCAATATTCGTACACTAAGTGGATATGCATGGTCAGAAGATCTAGGGTGGATAGACTTTACAGGTGTAACTGTAGTGTATGCTAGTGGTGATTTAGTAGGTACTGCTTCTGTTATCAATACTGGATCCATATTGGATTTTGATAACTACAACAACGATGCTTCGATTAATACTACTACTGGACAATTCCAAGGAAATGTATGGTCTATAGACACAGGCTGGATAGATATGGCAGATACAGGAGTGTATGTGGAGGAGATAGGAGACCCTATACAACCAACTACACTAAGTGGGTATAGCGAGGGTAGTAAAGCTTTACAAATACAAACGGGTACAGAATATTACTATAACTATGAATCACCATATTTCGAATGGGTGGGAGCAACTGACACTGTAGACGACTCTGGATATACAAGTGGAGTAGAAGGATATTATGTGTACTGGGGTACTGACGATACCGCTATACCATCTACTCATGGTAGCGCCCAGGAAGACGATTATTTCACTCCCCCTGCGCTTGTTTCTGGCTCTACTTACTATCTTAGAATTCAGACATATGACAATGTTGGAAATGTATATACTAATGCAGAAGACGATTACACCTTTTTTACATATCAATATGACAGTGAAGATCCTACTAATCCTACTGGTTTATCTAGTCCTCAAACATATCAAAATGAGATTGAGAATATAACGGTATATTGGTCAACAACAGGAGCTACTGCTGCGCAGGATAGCGTTTCTGGAGTAAAGGGATATCAATACAAGATTGAAAGTGGGGGTACTTGGTATGGCAGTAATCATAGTGGGGCTCAGGATTGTAGTGATTTAGTCACTACTGGTTCATATACTCTCGATTCTGATTTTGATACTCTCTCTGTAGGTGAGAGTACTTTTTACTTTAGAACATATGACAATGCGTGTAATGTAACAGATACGAATATAACGGCGATATTGAAATATTCTGGAATTGCTCCAACTGAGCCTCAAAATCTCCAAGTAACACCTGAGAGCAATACTGAGAACTCTTTTGCTTTTAGCTGGGAGACTCCTGTAACCTATGCTGGTCAAGAAAGTGGACTCTCATATTGCTACACCGTAAACTCTGTCCCTTCCTCAATTATTTGTAATTGGGCAGATTCTTCTTCGCTTGATGCAGATTCATTTGCTATACAACCTTCTACGAACACCTTCTATGTTGTAGCTAAAGACGAAGCAGGTAATGTCAACTACAGTTCACATGCAAGTATTACTTTTGTAGCTGATACACCTGCTCCTAGTATTCCACTAAATATCGATATTGCTGATGTAAGTGTTAAAGCTACTAGTAGTTGGAAACTTGTAGTATCTTGGGAAGAGCCAGAAGATATTGGTGTAGGTATTGAGTACTATCAAATATATCATTCTACTGATGATGAGAATTTTACTTTAGAAGGGACTACTTCAGGTATTTCATATGTAATTGTAGGATTAACTCAAGAAGAGCATTTTTACAAAGTTAAAGCTTGTGATAGTGCGAACAATTGTAGTGCATTTTCGTCTGTAGTAGGTATGTATCCAGATGGGAAATTTACTGAACCTGCTTCTGTCATATCTCAACCAATGGTTACAAATATTTCCACTAGAAGAGCTACAATCAATTGGGTAACTGACAGGGAGTGTGATACTCGTATTCAGTATGGAATAGAGAGTGGTGAGTACTTTGATGAAGAAATCGGAAATTCTAATATGTTAACCTCACATAGTATTAATCTAACTAGTCTTGATCCTGAAACTGTTTACTACTTTAGATCTAAGTGGATGGATGAAGATGGTAATGTGGGAATCAGTAATGAAATGTCATTTAAGACCTCCTCTATGCCTACGGTGAGAGTTTCAAAAATTAGTAAGGTTAGTTTAGATTATGCCATTTTAGATATGACTCTAGTTGGTGCAGATATGGCACAAGTAGTCTATGGAAAGACCTCATCATATGGTGGACTGCAAGAGGTAAATACATCTCCAGTGGTTAGTAAATACTCTGTAATTATCTCTGATCTTGAAGATGGGATTACATATCACTACAAGATTAGATTAATTGATTCAGAGGGTTATTCATATGATTCAATAGAAGATCATACTTTTACTACACCTCCAAGACCAAGTATTTCGAATGTAAGAGTTGAAGAGTTAAAGGGGGTGGCAAGTCCAACAGTAACATTTACTTGGAAAAGTAATACAAAAATTACCTCAGTTATTAATTATGGAGAAATAGATGGCGATATTGAAATGGATCAGATAGATCTGGAGAATATAAGTGGTTTACACAGTATGAATTTAACCAATTTGATACCTGAAACTAAATACTATGCTACAGTAGAAGGGGTTGACAGTATGGGGAACAAAGCTTTCTCTGATACTATTACATTCACAACAGCTACAGATACAAGACCACCAGTCATCTCTAATGCTCGTGTCGTAGGAGATTTGATAAGTAGGACAATTCAGTCAGAGAAAAGTAGAAGTGCTCAACTAATTGTATCTTGGGAAACTGATGAACCAGCGACAAGTAGAGTAGAATATGGAGAGGGGACAATGGGAACATATTCTAGTAGTACTAATATTAATTCTGAATTAAGAACGAAACATAGTATTGTACTTACTAATTTAACTCCTTCCAAAGTTTACCATCTGAAACTTGTAAGTGATGATATTGCTGGTAATATAGGAGAGTATGGTCCAATGATTTCTATCACTCCCAAGAGTAATCTTACAGTCTTTGAAAGTGTAACGATTTCTCTTATAAGTATATTCGATTTCTTAAGATAATTAATGAAATATCAGCCAATATGAAAACTGTACCACCAAAGAAAACAATTATATCTATCAAAGGCATATATAAAAGTTTCGAAACCGGAGATAGGTATACTAGAGTTCTTAGAAATGTAAGCTTAAATATTCATGATGGTGAATTCCTTGTTGTATTCGGTCCATCAGGTTGTGGTAAAAGTACTATCCTCCATGTAATCATGGGACTTGAAAGACCAGATGCAGGTATTGTAAAACTAGAAGGTATGGACCTATGGACAATGAGTACTGAAGAGAGAGCAGTCATACGTAAAAGAGAGATAGGAATCATGTACCAACAACAAAACTGGATTAAGTCTCTAAGTGTTGTAGAAAATCTTGCTTTCTCTGGACAACTTATCGGTTTAGAAAAAGAAGAAGCACAAGAAAAAGCAAGAGAAGTTCTTAAAACTGTTGGTATGGATTTTAGAACACAATATATCCCAAGTGAATTGTCTGCTGGTGAACAACAAAAGATAGGATTAGCTAGAGCCCTAATGACGGATCCTAGGATAATAATTACAGATGAGCCAACAGGAAACCTTGATGTAAAAAGTGGACAAGAAATGATAAACCTTTTAAAGAGATTAAACAAGGCTGGGAAAACAATTATCATGGTTACTCATAATCCAGAGTATCTTAAATCGGCAAATCGAGTTATATTAATGCTTGATGGTCGTATAAGAAAAGAGATTTCCGTAACAGAAGCAAATGCTGATACTATACAAAAAGAAATATCTGCAGATTTAAAAACATTTATAGAATCAGGTACCACTATTGAAAAGAGTCCTACCAATCCTCCTAGAACAATTAATAGTAGTGAAGATATAAAGAAGAGAAATATATTCCAGAAATTAAGATATGCAATAACATTTAACCTTAGATTCCTTTTTCAGAGCATTTTTTTCATATGGTTGATATTCCTTCAAACTCTTGGTAGGAGAAATGTTTTTTTTGCTAATCAAGCGTTGAAATTCAAACAGACATTTGCTCGATTATGTAGGAAATTTGATAATACTCTGAGTGGAAAGATATCATCTAGTATCAACTCTATGGACCTAACTGAAATATCATTTAGAAATCTTTGGGTTAAGAAATCTAGAACTTCAGTAACAATCATAGGTATATCTATAGGTATTGGATTTATAGTATTCTTACTATCCTTAGGTTATGGTTTAGAAAGACTTGTTATTGATGAGGTTACTCGTATTGAAGATATGAGACAGGTTGACATTATGCCTACTGTAAGTAGTAATGTTTTATTGGATGCTTCTAATCTCGAAATTATTAGCGATATTGAAGGTGTACAAGAGGTAATGCCATTAGTTAACCTTGCAGCAAGAGTTGAATTCGAGAAGTCTAGTACAGATGTTGTGGTATATGGAGTACAAGCAAAGTATATTGAAGACTCCTCAATAATATTGTCTGCAGGAGAGATTTTTAAAGAAGACGAGAAAGAAGTGGTTGTAAATGCAGAATTTCTAACAACAATTGGTATTTTGCCAAACGATGCTATAGGAAAGAATATTAATATTGATTTTGTACTATCAGAGATTGTTAAAGAAGAAACAGAGGAAGATTCTGTTGAAAGTGAGAGAAGCTATACCATTACTGGTGTGGTGGAAGATAGTAATCCATCTATTGTTTATGTTCCAATATTAGATTTAGAAGATTTTGGAATAACTGAGTTTTCTCAACTGCGAATTACAATTAAAAAAGAAGGTCAGATCATTGACATTAGAAGACAGATAGAGGTTTTAGGTTTTGAAACAACCTCTGTTATGGATACTGTATCAGAAGTAGAGAATCTCTTTTCATATGCTAAGATTGGTTTACTGGTTGTAGGTGCAATTGCATTATCTATAGCTATTCTTGGAATGTTTAATACTCTGACAGTTTCACTACTTGAAAGAACTCGTGAGGTTGGTCTTATGAAAACCATTGGTATGAAAGCAGATGAGATTCGTAGTCTGTTTATAAACGAATCAATGATTATGTGTATTACAGGAGCTGTTCTAGGAGTTGTTCTTGGAATGTTTATGGGTCTTTTTGTATCTGTTACTCTCTCCCTTTTTTCAGTAAGTAGAGGTGGGGGTTATATTACGGTAAGTTTCTTGCCATTATATTTAATGTTGACCATTGTAATTATTGGAACATTTGTTGGTTTTCTAACAGGGCTCTATCCTTCTGGTCGTGCAGTTAAAATGGCTCCCCTTGATGCTTTAAGATATGAGTAAGAAAAAGAGAATGCAATTTAAAATGCCAAAGATTGATTTTAAGAAGTATAAGCTTCCTAAGTTAAGTAAGAAGAGAATTACAAAGAAGAACAAGGAAATGTGTAATGCATATGAAAAATTTCCAAGAAGATCCTTTCTCTAATGGTCTTAAAACATACTGTCAATCTGTCTTTAGGGAAAGTATATAGTTCAAGAGTTACAGGTGATATCCGAATTCTATGGGAATTTGTGAATGAGAAAGAGGTGAGTTTTGCTAATACAGGTAGACACTCAGGCTTTTCTTCTATTTACAAATGATCTCCAAACCCGTTAATAAATTCCTGTGCTAACATCTTCTTTTTCCCTTCCACTTGTAACTCATTTATCTTAATACAAACATTCTTTTCCTTTGTACTAAATAATAAATTATTATCTTCTATAAAAAGTTCTCCAGCCTCTTTATCTGTATTACACTGAAATATATCTACATTAAAAAGTTTTAATCTCTTCCCGTCTAGTAAAGTCCAAACTACTGGCCATGGGAGAAATGCTCTAACCATTCTCTCTATATACTCAGGGCTCATACTATCCCAATTAATTTGTGCATTCTCTTTGGAAATATCTTTTTTCCAACAGTATGTAGCTATATCACTATCCTGTTTCTTTGGCTTAATCTTTCCTTTAATCCATTCTTCTAAAGTATCACCCAATATTTCTGCACTCTTCTTTACTAATCTCTTTCTTAATGTTTGGTTACTATCTTTTTTAATAATCTTCTCTTTGTAGGTACTCAAGATATCTCCTTCATCCAAACCCTTTGACATTAGCATGATGGATATACCTGTTTCTTTTTCTCCATCTAAGATTGCTTTCTGAATTGGTACTGCACCTCTGTATTTTGGTAAAAGAGAGAAGTGTACATTTATAGACTTATATCTTGGATATTCTAAGAAAAAACCAGGAACTATTTCTCC
>DOZG01000039.1:7727-8469 GCA_003518125.1 Patescibacteria group bacterium | reverse complement strand
GGTGGTAAAGCACAAATGGGTGGACAAAGGTTTGGGGAAATGGAAGTCTGGGCATTAGAATCACATGGTGCTCCTTACGCTCTTCAGGAAATGTTAACAATTAAGGCTGATGATGTTAAAGGGAGATCGATTGCATATAAGGCTATAATTCATGGTGAGAAGATAGAGGTTATAAATGTCCCTGAATCATTTAAAGTTCTTATCCGAGAATTAAATGCTCTCTGTTTAAATATGGATTTAATTTCAATCAACTCGGAGAAAGAGGAGGTAGCTGATAATGAATAATAATAAGAAAAATATATATTCAAGTTTTGAGGCTCTAAAACTATCACTTGCATCACCAGAGCAAATCTTAGACTGGTCATATGGGGAAGTAACAAAGTCTGAAACCATCAATTATAGAACATTTAAAGCTGAACCTGATGGGTTGTTTTGTGAGAAGATTTTTGGTCCTACAAAGAACTATGAATGTTACTGTGGTAAATATAAGAAAATTAGATATAAGGGAATTGTTTGTGATAAGTGTGGAGTTGAAGTGACTACAAAGGATGTAAGAAGGGAGAGAATGGGTCATATTAAATTAGCCGTTCCTGTTGCTCATGTTTGGTTTGCATACGGAGTTCCAAACAAAATGGCTATAGTTTTGAATATGTCTCATAAAAAATTACTTTCAGTTATCTACTACACAAGATATATGGTAATAGATATTGAAACGGGACTTAAAAAGTCTGTTTTAAAAAAA
>DOZG01000039.1:5349-7670 GCA_003518125.1 Patescibacteria group bacterium | reverse complement strand
TTTGATGGTGATATAAAGGTTGCAAAGAAAGAAGGTATTAATGAATTCAAACTTAGTCAGTTAGAACATAAGAAGAAACAAAGTTTAGCAAAAATTAGACGGGAATTTGCGGAAAGAGAAGAAATAATTGATGCTTTCTATGGTAGGTTGCTTCAATTACTAGAAGGGGTCGAGATTGGAACTACTCTTACAGAGGATGAATATATTGATTTAGAAGATAGGGAATTGCTGTTCTTTGAGGCTAAGATGGGGGCGCAGGCTGTTAAAAAACTCCTTTCAGACTTAGATATTGAAGGCGAAGTTCAGAAATTAAGGACAGCATCAAAAGAACAAAAGGGAGAGAAAAAGGCTTCAACAATTAAGAGACTGCAATATTTAGAAGGGTTTTTACAAAATGGTGTTGATCCGACATGGATGATTATAGATGTTTTACCAGTATTACCACCTGAACTAAGACCCATTATTCCTCTTTCTGGTGGTAAGTTTGCAACATCAGATTTAAATGATTTATACAGAAGGATTGTAACTAGGAATAATCGCTTGAGTAGATTGATTGAAATTGGTGCCCCTGAAGTAATCTTAAGAAATGAGAAGAGGATGCTTCAAGAATCTGTTGATGCATTAATTGATAATTCTCATAGACCATCTAAACCAATGATGAACAGTAAGAGATTACCTTACCAATCATTAACAGATGATTTGAGAGGGAAAAAGGGTATTTTTAGAAAAAATTTACTTGGTAAGCGTGTTGATTACTCTGGTCGTGCAGTTATTGATGGTGATCCAAGTCTCAAGCTTGATCAATGTGGTTTACCAAAAGCCGTTGCTTTGGAAATGTTTAAGCCTTTCGTGATTCATGAGTTACTTGAAGCTGAACTCGCTCCTAATATAAGGATTGCAAAGGAATTGATTGATGAAAAAGAAGATATAGTATGGGATCTACTTGAGAAGGTTATTGATGGGAAACCAGTGCTTCTTAATCGTGCCCCAACACTACACAAGTATAGTATTCAGGGATTCTATCCTAAATTAGTAGAGGGTGATGCAATTAGGTTGCACCCATTGGCATGCAAAGCATTCAATGCAGACTTTGATGGCGATCAGATGGCAGTACATGTACTTCTTACAGAAGAAGCTCTTGAAGAGACCAAGAAGAACATAATGTCATCTAAGAATATTGTAAATATATCTAATGGTCAGGTATTGGCAACCCCAAGTAAAGATATGTTACTTGGTTTCTTCTTGATGACAGATTTGAATGAAGTTAAAAAGCCAAGAATGTTTGCCTCTAAAGATCTTGCGATAAAAGCCTATGAAAGAGATATTATTAATATCGATGAGGAAATATTAGTAAAGATAGGAAAAGAGGTTCTTAGTACCTGTGTGGGTAGAGTAATATTCAATAGTATTCTTCCTGAAGATTTTCCATTTATCAATGAGAGAGTTGGAGGAAAGAAGATTAAAGAGATTGCCAATGAACTTAAAGATGATTATCCATGGGAAATTCTTGTTGAAACTCTTGATAACTTCAAACTTTTAGGGTTTAAATATGCTACAGATATTGGTTTTACTATGGCTCCAGAGGATTGTAATATTGATTTCGACCTCAAACCTAGAATTAAAGAAATGGATAAGAAGGACGAACAGCTCCAAGATAACTATTTACAGGGCTTGATTACAGAATCTGAGAAAATTAATCTATCTACGACTATGTGGAATGATTTTGCTACAGAATTAGCCGATGAAGCATGGGAGAAATTAGATAAGAATAATCCTATTTACGAAATGGTAGAGTCTGGTGCTAATGGAGGTAAAATTCAAGCAAGACAAGTTTTGACAATCAAGGGTATGGTTAGAGATTCTAGAGGTAACTGGGTCCCACTTCCAATTAAAGGGAACTATAGAGATGGATTGAGTGCATTTGAATACTTTGTTGCTGCTAATGGTGGTAGAAAGGGTATTGCAGATAGATCACTTAGGACGTCCTCTACTGGTTATTTAACGAGAAAACTTGTAGATGTAGCACATGAAGTAATCATCAGAGATGATGATTGTGGTTATAATGGTGAAGGTTTAAGTATAAGAAGAGATGATGATAGAAGAATGAGTTTTCTTTCTAGAATATTTGGTAGGGTATTAGCACAAAATGTAATGAGTGGTAAAAAGACTCTTGCTAAGAGTAATGAAGAAATTACTAAAGAAATTGCAGATAAGATTGATGCTGCTGGTATCGACGAAGTCTTTGTAAGATCACCGTTACTTTGTAATTCTCCATACGGTATCTGTGAGAAGTGTTACGGTCTTAATCTTGAAAATGGAGA
>DOZG01000039.1:3546-5221 GCA_003518125.1 Patescibacteria group bacterium | reverse complement strand
TTCGAAGCTAGAAAACCAAAAGCTGAAGCAGAAATTTCATCTTTATCTGGTAAAATACACATTGAATACGCAGAGGATGATTCTTCAACAGTAGTTATTGTAGGAACAAAGCGAATGCAAAGACACTACATTGTTTCTGATGTAAAGAAGATTATGGTGTCCGAAGGAGAGGAAGTTAAATCTGGCCAGATTCTTTTTATTAACAAAGAAGGTGTAGAAAAACAAGCTCCTTTTGATGGAAAAGTAAGTATTGAGGGGGGAATAATGAAATTTGTTGGGGATGTAAAAGCTGAAGAGGTTATTACAGTTCTTCCTAATGTTTTAATACTTGTTAAGGAGGGGGAGGAAATTAAAACAGGAACCCAGATTACTGAAGGTTCTATTGACCCTAGAAAGTTATCTGAAATTGCAGATATACTTACTGCACAGAAGTATATCTTGGATCATGTACAGAAGGTGTTTACAGAACAAGGTGTAGCGATAGATGATATTCATATCGAGGTTATATTAAGACAAATGGCTCGACTTGGAAGGGTAATGGAATCTGGAGATTCTAGCTATTTAGTCGGTTCTTTAGCAAATAGGTTTATCGCTGATGCAAGGAATGAGGCACTTGTCAAAGATGGTAGAAATAAGGCTTTAATCATACCTAAACTTATGGGTATAAAAGGGTCTGCATTACACACAGAAAGTTTCTTATCTGCTATGTCATTTCAAGAACAGGTAAGAGTGTTAACTAACAGTGCGATACTTGGTAAAACAGATACTCTTAGAGGTATGAAAGAGAATGTAATTATTGGTCGAAGAATTCCATCTGGAGAGAGTGCTCGATTAGAGAATTTGAAAGAGTATGATTTTTAGTTTTATTTGATTTTATAGTATAATACTAGCCATGCCAACAACAAATCAGTTAGTAAGAAAACCTAGGAAAAGTAAGAGGAGAAAAATAAAGCACTTAGCTTTAGCTACTAATCATAATCCTCTTAAAAACAAGTACACATTAAAGAATAATCCTTTTAAAAGAGGTATTTGTTTGCAAGTTAAAACTATGACTCCTAAAAAGCCTAATTCTGCTTTAAGAAAGGTAGCAAGGGTTAAACTTTCAAATGGTCAGGAGATAACTGCATATATTCCTGGAGAAGGTCATAATCTTCAGGAGCACTCAGTAGTATTAGTTAAGGCTGGTAGAAAGAGAGACTTACCTGGTGTTAGATATATAATTGTAAGGGGAAAGTATGATTGTGCTGGAGTTGCAGATAGAAAGAAAGCTAGGTCTAAATATGGAGTTAAGCGTAGTGCGGGTTAATATTAAATAGATAATTATGAGAGGGAAAAGAGCAAAAGTAAGAAAACAGGCATTAGATAGGAAGTATAAGAATCCTATTATTGGAAGATTAATAAATAAGGTAATGCAAGGGGGTAAAAAGAGTATTGCAGAAGAGCTTGTTTATAAAGCTGTTGAAGGTGGAGCTTCTAAGGCAAAAGTTGAGGTTGTAGATTTTGTAAATCAAGTTATTGATAATGTTAGACCAGCTCTTGAGCTTAGAGCTAGAAGGGTTGGCGGTGCTAATTATCAAGTCCCTATCCCTGTATCTATCATTAGACAAGAGACTTTAGCAGTGAGATGGATTGTAGATATTGCAAGAAGTAAGAGTGGAAAGTCATTTGATAAGAT
>DOZG01000039.1:0-3499 GCA_003518125.1 Patescibacteria group bacterium | reverse complement strand
ATGGCAGAAGCAAATAAAGCATTTGCACATTTCAGATGGTAGGATATCTTCAGAGTAACTGTAGAAAAGGGGGGGTATAACCTCCTTTTTTTTGATATAACAATTAGGCTTTGATTGGTGGTGCTGGTGGTGGAGTGGCTTGAGGAGCTGTATTAATATCAGGTATAGGGGGGGCTTGATTTATTGGTTTTGTTACAGGTGGTTGTGCAATATTAGGAGTATTTAAAGTATCCATAATTGTCTGCATATCTTCATCTACCTTTTCCTTTGATGGAGGGACGTTAGGTTGTACGATATCTGGTACTGGAGCTGTTGGTATTGAAGGGGCTTGATTTAAATCTCTTATGTCTTGAGTAACATTATCAACAGGCTGCATAGGAACCTGCTGTGTTTGCACAGGAGGTTCTTTTATTGGTTGGTCTAATGTTTGTGTTACAGGAGGAGGTTGTGGAGTATTTAAATCCTGCATCACAGGAGGTGTCGTTGGCTGTGTTACTGGTTCTTCCTGTATGGTAGGTGTGTATATTTGAGGTTCTTGTGTCGCGATAGGCTCCTGTTTCGGAGTTCCTTCTTGAAATGTTTTCTCTGTATTATCCTCAATTGATTTATCTTCCTTCTTTCCCTTGAGAAGGATTACAACGATAGCAATACCAATTATTATTATTAAAGAAACCAGAACGATGATAATAGTTGTATTCATGTTAAAGACAGTTTTAAATTATCTACTTAAAGAATATATTAAAAGTATGCATGTGTAAAGTTACTTAGTGCTTTCAACTCTAGTCCAAGTCTTTGCAAAGCTTTTGTGAAGTATTTTTCTCTCCCAAAATATCCTTTTCCATGTCCATAATCTGATTGGAAAAAGGAGTATTGACCAAAAAAACTCTTTTATATTCTTTGCGTACTTAAAAACAAAGAAACAGTATTTGAGTTCTATTCCTAAACTTCTACTCTGTTTATCTCTTTTAAAGATACCGTATTGCTTAAGTTGTATGAAACCACCTATAGATCTTACTTTTTGTTTAAAGTAATCATTTAATGTAGTAGGGTATTTTATAAAACATTTTGCATTAGGAATGTAGCCTATTTCTAATCCCATATTTCTTAATGTATATGAGATATATGCGTCATCAGCGAGGACGTTTTCTGGGATATCAAAATTTATATTTCTTATGGCCATGATATAGCCACTCATGGGGAAAAATTTGTTATTACTAATATAATATTTTGTATTATTAACTAATGTCATAGTGTGTGTTCTTCTATGGTGAGCCGCATCTGAGAGTAAATGTCCATAATAACCCATTTGACTATCCTTACTATCCATAGATATAGGTCTACCACTTACACCACCAATTCTTTCATTTTCGAATGGTTTAAGTATTTCTTTTACAGCATTTTTATCAAAGAATGTATCTCCATCTGTAAGTATGATTATATCTCCACTTGCTTTCTCTAACGCCATTTTTAAAGCAAATGGTTTACCTTTACATGGATCAATAATTTGCTTAAACTGTTTTTTGTTTAATCCAAGCCTATTAGCAGATTTCTTTCCAGCTTTGAGAGTTAATTCATCTGGAGAAACTTGAAGTATTTCAAATGGGATTGGGATTCCTGAGTATTTTCTATTCGCAATACACTCAATACATTTACCGATACTTTTTGGCTCTTTGAAAGATACAATGATTACAGTTATCATTCCTGATTATACATGTTTAAATTCAATACTGGAATATTACTTCTTACTCTCTTCTTCATTAGATTCTTCTGTACCAGGTTCTTTTTTATCCCCTTCCTCTTTTTCACCTTCACCTTCTTCCCCTTCCTCTCCTTCTTCCCCTTCTTCAGCTTCTTCTACCTCTTCTTCTATAACTTCAATCTTTTGTAACTGGGTAATTGTCACTATTGTAGCTGTAGCATCGTTTTCATGTATTAACTCTATATTTTTAGGTAATTCAATATCATTTACACAAATTGTTTGGCCTGGGAGTCCCAAGTTACTTACATCGACCATTATATTAGGTACCAGTTGGTCTAGGGTACATCTTACGGTCAGGGAGTCTAATACTTGGACAAGAATACCAAGATTATTCTTCACTGCGGGAGAGACACCTTCTAGAGTAAATGGTATTGTGAAGATCATTGGGACTTTTGGATCTATTTGAAAAAATGCAATATGTAATATTTGGTCTGTTCTTGGGTCAATATCAAAATCTTTAATGATAGCTTTACATTCTTTCTTTCCTATCTCAATATCCAATACTGTTGTGGAGGTAGCTGTTTTATAGAGTTGTACTGCAGTACCTTTATCAATTGATACATTTGTACTTTCTGCTTTAGAATTGTAAATTACTGCTGGTACAAGATTGTCATTTCTTAATGATTTAATTTTCTTACCAACTAGCTCTCTTTTTTGTAGTATGATTTTATCCATAACAGGAAGAAGTATAGCAAAGAATATATTGTTTGGCAATAAGATTTGTGGTATACCTTGACCTTTTTTGAATAGTTCAATATACTTTAGCACCTAATATAACATCTTGCTAAAGTGAGTATTACGGAAAGACAAAAGAAAGTGCTAATGGCAATTATCCAAGAGTTTATGGAAAGTGCAGATGAAGTCGGCTCTGTAGCCCTACTTCAGAAATATAATCTAGGTGTTAGTTCTGCAACAGTAAGAAATGAAATGGTAAGACTTATGAAAGAGGGTTTACTAGAGAAGAGTCATATCTCATCTGGGAGATGTCCAACCGATCAAGCAATTAGGATGTATGTGAAACAGGAACTAGATGCACATAGTCATAATCCTCTAGTAACAGTTGAAATTAGACAGGGGATATTTAGAGAACGGTTTAGTAAGGATGCTGTTACTCACTCTGTATTACACACTCTTTCGAAGGAAACTAACTCTGTAGCATTTGTAGTATTAGATGGAATACTTAGATATTGGGGATTATCAAATCTATTTCAATATGAAGAGTTAAGTAATCAAAAAATTATCAGAAGTCTAATTGATATTTTGGAAGATCCTGTATTTCTTGTAAATTTATCTAAGAAATATGGTAGTTCAAGAGTTTCTCTCCTAATAGGGGAAGAATCTGGTGTAGATTCTTTACAGGAGTGTTCAATCGCGTTTATAGATACTCCATTTTGGAATACACAGACTGCTTCTGTTGGTGTTCTTGGTTCTAAGAGAATGGACTATCTTAAGGTTGTACCAGCATTAAAAGAGGTAAGGAACTCTCTTCAGGCCTCTATGCGTGGATGGAGTTAAATACCTCTTGACATTTTACATTCTACTGCCTATACTCTTAGCAGTCATTAATTAACTCTGCTAAGTTATGCCTAGTAAGAAACAGGTAAAAAACACGAAAAAGAACAATCAAGAATTTGAAATTCAAATTCAAAAACTTGCTCAAACTATAGATGTTCTAGAGGATGAAAAGTTAGAAATTACTAATCAACTTAAACGGGCATTAGCTGATTATCAGAACTTAGA